>CABQNF010000231.1 GCA_902465465.1 uncultured Collinsella sp.
GCGGACAACATCATCGAACACCGCCGATTGCCTGCGGAAACACGTGCTCCATAACAAAGCGGCCACTCTCAATGCGGGCGAGCGCCTTGAGTCCCCCATCGAGCACCAGCGCAAACAGCGCCTTCGAGACATCGAAATCGGCAAGCGCACGCTCAACGGGAATGCGACGGCCGCAGAGCAGGTCGTCGGCAAGATTGCCCGGCAAGTCAACACGCATGGCGCCCAAGGCCGCAATGGGATCCAGGGCAAAGCCAGCGGCGGACTCGGGAGAAAGCTCCTCCACCGCATGACAGGCGCCAATGGAAACAACACCAGATGCGGTGCGACGAAGTGCGGAAATATGCGCGGCGCTATCGCAAGCGCGGCCCAGGTCGCGAGCGAGCGCACGGATATAGGTGCCCTTGCTCACCGAGAACGCCACGGTCCACACACACGTATCACCTTCGCCGCCCACGGCAATCAGGTCGGCGGCATAGACCTCGACGGGGCGCGGAGGTAGGTCCACCGCATTGCCCTCGCGAGCAGACTTGTAGGCGCGAACGCCATTGACCGAGATAGCAGAAAACGCCGGCGGCACCTGCATCTGCGGGCCCAGCATGGCGGCCAAGCGCTCACGAGCATAGGCAGGATCGCGGAGCTCGTTGGCAACAGCCACCGTGCGGACCGTCTCGCCCTCCGCATCATCGGTATTGGTCTCGGCGCCAAACGAAATATCGGCGACGTAGCTTTTGGTATCGAGCGTGAGCATACCCAGCAGACGGGTGGCCTGGCCCACACCCACCACCATGACGCCAGATGCCATGGGGTCGAGCGTGCCGGCATGGCCGACACGCCGCTCATGGAGGGCGCGTCGGCATTGCGAGACCACATCGTGGGACGTGCAGCCCACCGGCTTATCGACAGCGAGCAGCATATTCAGTTGTGAAGGCGTACGACGAGCCATGTACCATCCAAAAAGTTAAAGCTCGACGGTCACCGAAGCGGGATCCTCCCCTACCAGCTCGGCCAGCATGGGAAGTGCCACGGTGAGCGTCTCGAGAATTGTTCCGTTGTTGGAAAAGCCGGCGGCGGCATGATGCCCGCCACCGCCAAAATTGGCAGCAATCTCGGACACATCGAGGTCGCCCTTGGAGCGCAGGTTGCCACGCACCTTGGTATCGCCCTCAATGCCCTTTAAGAACATGCAGACCTCGACGCCCATCACCGAACGCACCACATCGACCAGGCCGTCGCACTCGTCCGAGGTGACGCCGCAGGCTTCAAGGTCGCTCTGGTAGGCATAGCTATACGCCACGCGCCCATGCGCGACCGTCTTAATGCGACCCATGACAATGGACTTGAGGTGCAAAAACTCAACGCGCATGCTCTGGTAGACCTCGAGCGCAACGCGCGCCGGATCGGCACCGTGCGCCACCAGGCGCGAGGCTGCATGGAACGCGGCGGCATCGGCGTTTTGGTACTGAAAACGGCCGGTATCGGTAACCAAGCCACACAGCAGGCAGGTCGCAACGCCATCACGTGCGACAATGCCGCAATTGTCCAAGAAGCGGTCGATGATCATGGCGCAGGCCGCGGCATCGACGCGCCTCAGGCTCAGCTCGGCAAACTCCTCGCGCGCCGGATGATGATCGAAGCACACCACATGCTTGGAGCGACGAAGCACCTCGGCGGAATTATTGAGGCGCTCGACGACCGGCACGTCCACCGAGATGAACAGGTCCGGATTGCCGGTATACGCAGATGCCGGCACCAGACGGTCGGCACCCTCCATAAAGCGGTAGATGCGCGGAACCGGGTCATCGTCTGCCAGCAGCAGGGCAATGTCCTTGTTGGGGAAAAACTTCATGAGCGAAAGGCCCAGACCCAATACGGAGCCCAAGGCATCGCCATCGGGAGAAGTATGTCCCGAAATCGCAATGGAGGACGCACCCTCGATGAGCTCGAGGATGCGTCGCTGAATATCTGCAGACTCGCACGAGGCGAGGTCGGCGGAATTAGTCATCTAAAGCTGCCTCCTGGGCGGCATCCGCTATCGGATAGCCGTCCTCGTCCTTTTCGATCGCAAGCGTGGCGGGAACGTTTTCCAGCGCACGCGTGATGCGCTCGGCCTCATCGGTCGAGCGATCGATGCGAAAATCGAGCTCGGGCGTGACACGCCAATCGAGCGAGCGAGCCAACAGGCTACGAATGCGGCCCTTGGCGCTTGCGAGCGCCTCCATGACCTCGTCGTAGCGGCTCGCATCGCACGACACGTACACACGCGCGAACGAACGGTCCACCGCGACCTCGACCGCGGTCAAAGTAACCAGGTCGAGACGCGGATCGGAAACCTCAAAGAGCAGGATATAACCAAGCTTCTCGCGAAGCTGCTCGCCCAGACGGCGGGTTGCCTGCGTTTGCTTCATAGCGCTACCCCCTACTCGGTACGGGCAACCTGGTCGATGCGGTAACCCTCGATCTGGTCGCCGGGCTTGATGTCCTGGAAGTTCTCCAGGCCAATGCCGCCCTCGGAACCGCTCTTGAGGCTCTTGGCCTCGTCCTTGTAGTGGCGCATCGAGGCGATCTTGCCGTTGAAGACCACGATACCGTCGCGCACCAGACGCACGGAATCGGTCGCGGCGATCTCGCCCTCCTCGACGCGGACACCGGCGGCGATACCGACTTTGGGCACCTTGAAGGTGTCCAGGACGGTCGCGGTACCCGTGGCGACCTCGACCTCGGTGGGCTTGAGCATGCCGATACGGGCGGCGTCGAGCTCCTCGAGGCACTTGTAGATAA
>CABQNF010000232.1 GCA_902465465.1 uncultured Collinsella sp.
AGGATATGGAACAAGGCCGTCAAAGCGGCCGGCATGGCGGACGAGGGCGTGACCATACACAGTCTGCGCCACACATACGCGAGCTTCGCGATCGCCCAGGGCGCGGACGCGAAGACCCTGCAGATGCAGCTCGGCCACTCCTCTCCCAGCATCACATTGAACACCTACACGGCGCTCTGGCCGGAACGATTGGACGACGTGGCCTACGCGATCGGAGCCCTCCTCGAGCGCGAACTCGTGTGAATCGGGCATGGAGATCCCGCGGCGTTTGTATGCATTTGTATGCGGATTGTTTTCGACGGGAAAAATAAGCCCTTGAAAACCTAATGTTTCCAAGAGCTCCGGTCGGGCTGACAGGATTTGAACCTGCGACATCCTGCTCCCAAAGCAGGCGCGCTACCAAACTGCGCCACGTCCCGAAGGTGTTGAGCAGCTAAGGTCTAAACCTTGCGTGTCCCAAAGCGAAGGAAATTATAGGGGAGACTCCCCGCCTGTGCAAGCGCAGAAACCCTAGCTCCTCGAATGTGCGACAAAACGACTATGGAGCAGGCCAATTACAAAGGCAACCACGGCAACCGGCGCCCACGCAGCACCGATATCTGCCAGCGGCAACGCATCGAACGGCAGCCACGCGCCAGCAAAGAACGCATCGCGGACCGAAGTGATCACGCTCTGCACCGCGACCACGCCGCCGACCCAAACCCAAACCTGCGGATGTGCGTCGCAAAAAACATGCACCAGGCCCATAAGTACCAGCACAATGGCAACGGGATACAGTGCATTGAGCATGGGCACCGAGAACATGAGGATCACATCGAGGCCCACGTTGGAGAGCACGCACGAGAACGCCGCGAACACAAAGGCGAGAACCGCAAAGGGACGGCGCATGGCCTTATCGGAAGCCTCCGCTCCCCCTTCGACCACATACGTCTCGCAGAAGTAGCGTGAGCAGCAGCTGATAAGGCCGATGCACACATTCATGCAAGCGAGGAAGAAAATCGCAAAGACCACGACCGTGCCGGCAAGCCCAAAGTGCATGGAGGCCGAACGAGCGAGGATGGCGGCGCCGTTGGTGGCATCGGGCATAACCGTGCCGAGTTGCATGCCGGCAAGCGCCAGGCCGCAGTAGATGATGGCCATGAGCACACCAGCGATCACGCCGGAGCGTGAGATCTCGAAGGCCACGCGCTTATCGTCGGTAACGCCGAGCTCATGGATGGTCTCGGCGATGATGATGCCGAAGGCGAGCGACGCGAGCAGGTCCATGGTCTGATAGCCAGTCAGAAAGCCCTGCACGGCGGCTCCTGCATCGTAGGGAGCCTGAGGCGCGGCAGCCGGTCCCAGCGGCGATATCACGGCGGCGCCGACAACGAGCACGATGAGCGCGATGAGCGCAGGGCCCGTAATGCGACCGAGCACGCGTGTGATAACGCCGGGGCGTAACGTAAGTGCAAATGCGACCACGAAGAAGGCAACGGCAAACACCAGGCGAGCCGTGCCGAGCGAGACACCCTCGGGCAGCAGCGGCACCAACATCTCGAAGGCCGTGGAACTCGTACGCGGAATGGCAAGGCAGGGACCGATGGCCAGATACACCGCAGCAACGAAGAATTCGCCAAACTTGGGATGCACGCGCCCAGCCAGCTCGCGGGCCGTGCCGGCGAGCGCGACGGCGATAAATCCCATAACGGGCAAACCGATAGCGGCAATCAAAAAGCCGGTCATGGCAAGCGGCGTAGCCGTGCCGGCCTGAAGTGCCAGCAACGGTGGAATGATGAGGTTACCGGCGCCAAAGAGCATCGAGAACAGCGCAATGCCGACGGTGACGACATGGTCGGAGCGCAGACCGCGCGGAGCGGATGAGGCCATAGGCACACCTTTCGGGTCGAAACAAAAAACGGGACGGGAAAAGACCCGTCCCGCAAGTATATACGCTCTAGCAGGCTAAATCGCGCAAAGCGTCAATCGCGGTGTCGACTTCCTCGTCCGTGTTGAAATACCCAAACGAGAAGCGAACGATACCCTGGCGCTCGGTCCCGAGCGCACGGTGCATGAGCGGAGCGCAATGGGCGCCGGGGCGCGTCGCAATCCCCCACCCCTGCATGAGCGCGTCCGAGATCTCGGCCGAATCAATATCGACTACGTTGAGCGACACGATTGCAGAGCGCGTCGGCTGGTCAAAGGCACCGTAGAGCTTAATCCCCGGAATCTCGCGCACGCCAGCGAGAAAGCGATCGGCCAGCGCTCGCTCATGCGCCGCGATCGCCTCGACCCCGCCTTGCGCCTCGATAAAGTCGAGACCGGCAGAAAGGCCCGCGATGCCGTGGCCGTTGAGCGTGCCCGCCTCAAGGCGCGTGGGCCACTCAAGCGGCTGCAGCGCATCGAAGCTGTGCACGCCCGTGCCGCCCATGGCCCACGGAGCCACGTCAATGCCCTCCGCCACGACCAGGCCGCCGGTCCCCTGCGGACCCATGAGCCCCTTATGGCCGGTAAAGCACACTATGTCGAGGCCCATGGCCTGCATATCGACACGCGCCGTACCGGCAGACTGAGAGGCATCGACGATCACCAGCGCGCCGGCCGCATGGGCGATGGCCGCCACACGCGCAATGTCGACCGCGTTGCCGGTCACATTGGAGGCGTGCGTCACCACCACAGCACGCGTGCCCGGCGTGACCAACCGCTCGAGCTCGTCGTAGTCGAGCACGCCGTTGGTATCACAGCCCGTATGCTCAACGGTCACGCCCCGCTCTACCGTCAGGCGGTTGAGCGGA
>CABQNF010000233.1 GCA_902465465.1 uncultured Collinsella sp.
CGACGGCGTTGGTCAAAAAATCGCGCACGCGCTGTTGGGTGTCGAGCTTAGCCAGCAGGCTTGCCTGAGCGGGGGCCATGTTACTCGGCCTCCTTGGCAAGCGCGGCGACGACGGCGTCTTGCGGAATGTCGAGACCGTACGCGCGAACCTGCTCGACCGTCTTCCCGAAGACCTCCTCGATGGGCGCGGTGGCGTCGATAAGCTTTACGCGGTTTGGCTCCTCGGCAGCAATGGCGCAAAAGCCCTGGTAGACACGCTCCTGGAATGCCATGCCCTTTGCCTCCATGCGATCTGCCGCGCCACGGGCTGCCATGCGTAGCGCCGCCTGCTCGGGCGTGATGTGATAGACGAGCGTGAGCGCCGGGTGCGTACCCGCGACGGCCAGGTTGTTGGCGTCGCGCACTATCTGGCGATCGAGGCCATCGGCAAACGCCTGGTAGCAGGTCGTGGAATCGTAGAAGCGGTCGCACAGGACAACCTTGCCGGCAGCAAGGGCGGGCGCGATGACCTCGTGCACCAACTGAGCGCGTGCCGCCTCGTAGAGCAGCAACTCGCAGGTGTCGCCCATCGCCGTATTGGCAGGGTCGAGCAGCAGAGCACGGATCTTTTCGCTGATGGCGGTACCGCCCGGCTCGCGCAGGCTCACAACCTGGTGGCCAGCGAGCTCGAGCGCGCGGGCAAGCAGGCGCGCCTGCGTGGACTTGCCGGCACCGTCGACGCCCTCGAGCGTGATAAAGCTATGTTGAGCGGGCTCAAAAGCCATGGGCGCAGCCCCTTCCTACAAGGCGCGTAAATGCAGATATATCAACCAAGCCATGATACCCCAGTGCTCGGCGCGTCCCAAATCCCACCTAGCCATTGGGGACGCTCTTGAATGACTAGTCGTTTAAGAACGTCCCCAATGACTAAAGGTGCCTTTCCAAAGTTGCGGTGAAATAGGGACTGATTGAAGCTCTGAGACCGCCAAACAGTCCCTATTTCACCGCAACTTATGATGGGAAATTTTGTGCGCTGGGTATAATCGTCGTATTGATTTGAAATGTGACGAAAGGAGCGGCAATGTCTCGGTATTGCGCCTCGTGCGGCAAGCTTCTTGCAGACGATGCCAAGTTCTGCACCTCATGCGGTGCACCCGTTGAGCAAACAACTGCAAGCAATGGCCAACCCGCGTTTGAGCAGACCGGCTCCCTCGATGCGCCACAAACCAAACCGGACGACTCCCTCGCCTATCGCCCCGACCCCGCTGCCGACCCCGCAGCGGTCGAGACGACGCAGCGCATACCCGTCGCGGGCCCCCGCCGCAAAAAAGAGCGCCACCAGGGCGCTTATCGCCGTTATCGTCGCGCTGGTGGCAATCATCATCGCCCTGGTCATTTTCTTTGTGATCAAGCCTTTCGACAACGCCGCTACGCAAACGACAGCCGAGGTTACCAAGCTGCACCATGATGTCGACGCCAACGACCTTAAGCCTCTCGACGACCCCAATAGCCTCTACGATGACTACGACGATGATGACGGCGAAGCAACCCTCTCCGAGCAAAACCTCTACCGTCGCCTGAGCGAATACTACGACCTGCTCGAAGATCTCGATAACCAGGTCCGTGCCTGCGCAGAGGCGTTCAATGGCGGTTATCTGGAAGAGGACCGTACCACCCGTCAAAATCTCGCCGACGTCGCCGAGCGCACGGAGGACACCATCGAGCAGTATTACGATATTGTCGAGGACCTGGACGTCCCCATGAGTTCCAAGAACTACAGCTCTTGGAAAGACATCGTTGCCCTGTATGACGACCTGGACAACCGCATCGATGCGATCTGCGATGCCTGGGAGATCAGCCTAAAGTACGCAAAGCCCGCGGACCATAAGGACGAAATCGTGGCGCCGCTGGCAGGCGACAACGAGCCGGGAACCAACAGCAACAAGTACCGTCAGGACTTTGAGGACCGCTATCCCGGCGCCAAGCCCGTCGAGGTGAACTAGTCGCATGCGACGTTTTTAAACGACTAGTCATTAAAGAACGTCCCCAATGACTAAGACAAAAAACGAGCGAGGATCATGGGACCCTCGCTCGTTTTTGTCTTAGTCAATGTTTCGGCTGCGCCGTTACTTATCGGCGGCCTTCTTGGTGGTCGTCTTTTTCGCGGCAGTCTTCCTGGCGGTCGTCTTCTTGGCAGCAGTCTTCTTTGTCGCCGTGGTCTTCTTCGCCGTGCTCGCCTTGGTCGCAGTCTTGCGGCCACGGGCGGGCTTCTTCTCCTTGGTCGGGCAGTCCATGTTGACGCAGATACGCCACGGACCGCGCGCCGTGTTGACCACCACGATGGGGGCGCCGCACTCGGGACAGGTCTCACCCGTCGCCTCGAGTTTGCCACGCGCCGGCAGCGGATAGCTCACGCCGCAATCGTCATAGTTGGTGCAGCGGATAAAGCGCTTGCCGCTCTTCTCGCTCTTGTGCGCAATCAGATCGCCATGGCGTCCGGCCTCGGCACACACCTTGCACTCGCCCACCTTAAGGTCGGGCTCGTAGTTGGTGGGGCATGTGGGGTTCACGCAGATCTCGAAAGCCTTCTGGCGGAACGGCTGGCACTTAATGCGCGGTGCGCCGCATTCGGGGCACACGGCAGCCTCGCCCTCGAGCGGGCTCACCTTGACGCCGCTCGGCACCGGATAGGTCACATCGCAGTCGGGCCATCCCATGCAGCCGATAAAGCTGCCGCGGGTCTTGGCGCTCGTCTTCATAACCAAGTCCTTGCCGCACTTGGGGCAGG
>CABQNF010000234.1 GCA_902465465.1 uncultured Collinsella sp.
ATGGCCTCGGACTCAAACCATTCCAGGCGTTCCGTGCGCTTAAGCCCGGCCGGTGCGTCGGAAAGCGAGACGGCCTTGCCAGCACGAATCCAGCACTTCTTAGGACGCATGATCTTTTTGCCCGCGGGCGTGATGTCGGACCAGCCGCAAATGGCGAGCGGGTTCACAGGTGCCTTGCCCATCTGAGCGATGAGCGCAAAACCGCCGTGGACCTCGGGCGTGATCTCGCGCGAGCGGATGCGCGTGCCCTCGGGGAAGATCAGAACGTCCTCGCCGCGCTGCAGCGCATGCTGAGCGGCGCGCAAGCACTTCATATCGGCAGTACCACGCTCCACGGGGATGCCGCCAACGCGGCTAAAGGCCCAGCGCACAATCTTGCTCTTGGCGAACTCGGACTTAAAGATGGGACGAATGCGGCGCCCCCCAAAGAACAGCGCCGTCTCCACGGCCAAGAGCTCGGCCATCGAGGTGTGGTTGCAGATGACCACGCTGCCGCGGCCTTCCTGGCGCTCAAACAGCAGATCGGCGTCCTCTACCTTCCAGCGCCACATGAGCTTGGAGAAAGCCCAAAGGATTGCCATGACCACGAAGACGGTGCCGCGGATGAGCGCGGGGAACTCGGCATAAGGGGCGTTGTAGTAATCCTCGGGCGTCTGCTTAAACAGGCGCATGGGCTACCTCCTTTGGTTGATGAGGTCCTCGATTATCGAGACGACCTCATTGATGGTGTGGGCGGTGGAGTCAACGTGCACGGCGTCCTCGGCGGGCACGAGTGGGGCGACCTCGCGGCTGCTGTCGAGCTTGTCGCGCTGCTTAAGGGCGTCGAGGGTCTCGTTGACCTCGGCCTCGAGCTGCTCGGACGTGAGCGGCTGGGCGTCGTTTTGGTGACGCTGCAGCACGCGGCGGCGGGCGCGCTCGCGCGGGTCGGCGGTCAGGAAGACCTTGACCTGCGCGTTAGGGAACACGACGGTGCCGATGTCGCGACCCTCGGCCACGATATCGCGGTCCTCGGCGGCGCGGCGCTGATGGATGAGCATGGCGGCGCGCACGCCCGGATAGGCCGAGACCTTGGAGACGTTGGCGTCCACCTGTGGGGTGCGGATGGCGGCCGAAGCGTCCTGGCCGTCAATGGTCAGGCGCGTATCCTCGCCGGTGCCGTTGGTAAAGCGAATTTCGATCTGCTCGGCGAGGGCGTCGATTGCCGCCTCGTCGTCCAGATCGATGCCGCGGTCGAGCGCGGCGAAGGTGACGGCGCGATACATGGCGCCCGTGTCGAGCTTGTTAAAGCCCAGCTGGCGGGCGATCTCCTTGGCGATGGTGGACTTGCCGGAACCGGCGGGGCCGTCGATGGCGACGATCATGCAATGCTTCCTTTCGATGGGTGACGTGCTGGTATGGTTCGCGGGCGTTGGGGCGCGGCGGGTTGCCTAGCCCGTGTAGCGCTCGCGGTAGGTGTTACGCTTGGGAGCGGAGCCGTGGTGACGCGTGCGGCTGGCGGGCGTGTCTTGGGGCTTGCCGCCGCGTATGGCGCTGGCCTGCTTGGGAGGGATGCCACCGCTTTTGAGGATCTGTACCTCGCGCTCGGTGAGCTCGCGCCACGAGCCTTTGGCCACGTCCTTGAGCTCCAGGCCGGCAAAGTTACAGCGGTGCAGGCGGATCACCGGGTGGTGGATCTTGCTCAGCATGCGCTTGACCTGATTCTTGCGACCCTCGCGGATGATGACCTCCACGGCGGTGGTGCCGGGCTTGACGCCTTGCGGAGCCACGGCCTCGGCCTCGCGCGCGGTAATGACGCGGCAGATCGCCGGCTGGCACAGGCCGTCGTCGAGCTCGATGCCGCGGCGGAGCGGTTCTAAGTCGCGATCGGTCAGGTGGCCGTCCACGAGCGCCTGATAGGTCTTGTAGACGTGCTTACTCGGGTGCAGCAGATCCTGCGACAGGTCGCCGTCGGTGGTAAAGAGCAAAAGGCCCGTGGTGTCGCGGTCCAGGCGACCCACCGGGAAGAGCCCCGGAAAGCGGTCGCGGGGGACCAGGTCGGCCACGCAAGGGCGTTCCTGCGGATCGCTCATGGTGGTGAGGTAGCCAGTCGGCTTGTAGAGCATCAGGTACACGGCGCCCTGGTCGAGCTTGACGGGCATGCCGTCGACCTCGATGTGATCGTGGTCGACATCGACCTTGGTGCCCAGCTCGGTCGCGATCTGGCCGTTGACGGTCACGCGGCCGGCGGTCATCAGGTCCTCCGACCCGCGGCGGCTCGCCACGCCCGCGCGCGCCAAAAAACGCTGCAAGCGCATGGTGTGCGGGTAGACGGGCTGGGCGTCGGTTGCGGGTGCCGCGTTGCCCACGGTGCACGTCTCCCCTACTTCGTTAGTCCTCGTCATGCAAATCCTCCGAGGTCTCGTCGATGTCCAGGGTCTCCAAGTCCTCGGCTGCCTCAACATCTTCAACATCGGTATCGAGCAGTTCGCGCTCTTCGTCTAGGTCCTCGGCCTGCTCCTCGAGCGTGGACTGAATACTGCGGCCGCTCAGGCGCTCGCGGATAAACTGGCGCGACTGCTCGTCGGGGGCAAACTGCTCCAGATCGGGCAGGTCGCGGGTGGAACGCAGGCCGAACTTTTCCAAGAAGGCGTTGGTCGTGCCGTAGATGATGGCCTGACCGCGCTGGGGGTCACGGCCGAGCTCGCGCACCAGACCCTTGTCAACGAGCGACGCGATGACGCCGTCGGAGTTGACGCCGCGGATGCCCTTGACCACCTCGCGCG
>CABQNF010000235.1 GCA_902465465.1 uncultured Collinsella sp.
CGCCCTCGGGAATGACGCCGCGAGCCATCAGAATCTCGCGGATGTGCTTCTTCCTCGCCGCGCGGCGGGCGATATTGCGGCGCTGCGACCTCGCCTGGCGTCTTGCCGACGCCAGGCTCGTCTTGTTTTTCGGATTCCACGGGCAATCGAACAGATGGGTCGCCATGAGGACGATCTCTTGGTTCAGCTTGTCCATGAGGCAGATTCCGATGCCAGCGATTCCCATGTTGATGCCGAGAACCAATTTGCGGGGCTTGGAGCCGAACTGCTCGCGCGACATCAGGGCGGTCTTCACGAGCTCGGGGTCGAATCCGCAATCGCGCGGGTCTTCATAAGCTGCCATATTCACTTCCTGTCTTCTTGAAGCGCTTGGGGAACGCCTGCTGATACATCAACAATAGTATAGACTCTCACATCGGCGGGAGGCTATATCAAGGTTGGGATTTACGGCCCAATATCAATTGAAGTCGACGATGGGGACGTTCACAACCGCGCCGGTCGCCTTGTATTGGGCGATACCGTCGAAGCCGAAAGCCTCTGCGAAGAGGTTCATAGGGAAAAGGGCACCTTGCGGTTGTAGTCCGCGACATCGTAGACGTTACGCTGAGATTGAATTTACTTCCCTACCCTGCGTTCTCAAGCAGAACGAGCGCATCCGTGGCATTGACAACCTTCAGGTTCAGGCTCTTCTCATACCAGTGCGCCGAATCCTTCGAGATTATGTAGTAGTCGAAGCCATTGGAGGTTAGGTAGGACAGCTTTGCCTTTTTTGATTGCATGCCGTCCACGTAGTCGCGGTAGGGGGAAGTGACACCCATGACACCTTTCTCATCCCAGAGTTCGGGACGTAGGTCGAAGGGGACTTTCATCCCCTTCCATTCCAAGTAGTTGTAGATGACTGGATCCTCTGCGTATACGACGGGGTCGTAGAAGCCACTTTCGTTAATCTCTTTCACCAAGGGATACGCCGAGCGCTCGGAGGACACCCAGCAGGACTGCCCGCAGTTCGTAGCACAGACATAGCAGTTTGCGGTCAACGGTCCGATTACGGCAAGGAGGGCTATCAGAGCGATGGATTTCGTCGTCCTCGGCGATTTCAAGGGTGACGGGTCCTCCGTTTTTGGAAGTATGCTCGCAAAGGCGAGGGCGCATGCAATTGAAAAAGTCCAGACGTTTCGCCAATGGAGCATCGTCGCGATGAAGGTGGCGAGGATGATTACGAGCATAGACAAGTCGATGCGCTTATGGCAGAAGGCTGCCGCCAGCGCCGTAGGGATGATGCCAGCCGCGAAGAAGATTACGCAGAAGCCTTTAGTTGCCTCGAAGGCGGGTTTCATCTCGGAAATCACGTTGCCGTACGATGCAGCCCCCATTGAGGTTATCACGTAACGTGCGCCGTCAACTCCGTAGGGATTCGCAAAGGATGCGACAAGCATCGCGACCAAGGCGAGACTGAGGGGGAAGATTTCGCTGAGCATCTCCTCGGGGGTGACGGTTTTGAATTTGGTGAGATCGTCGGGCAGCAGGAAGCAGCCAGCAAGAAAGACATCGAGGAGCCACATGGCAGACTGCATGTTGACGTGCAGCACCGTGATTGCGGGCAGGGCGATAAGGTAGCGCCAGTCGCCGGTTCGCCGCCAGCGGGTGCAGACGCCGACGGTCAGGCACATGCATGCCATCGACCATGCCGTAGGACGGACTGAGATGTAGATTCCCGCCCCGAAAAGGGCTAGGCCTATACAGAAGAGCAGGCGCGGTAAAGTGAGGCGTTTATCGCCGAATCCTCGGATTGCAAAAGCAATAGAGAAGGCGACGAGGAGCGCCAAGAGAGCCTGATAGAGTACCGTGCCGGCGTATCCAGCCAGGGCATACGAACCGTAGAGCAGGACATCGTGCAGCCACTGCTGGACGACAATCGGCCTATAGGATGAAAAGGACCACGGGTTCGCGTACGGGATGCCATGCTTGACAATTTCCCTCCCCGTGGCGAGCAGGAACCAGCCATCGGAGTCATACGATCCGTTTCCCTGCATGAGAAAGCCTGCAGTGGACATGATGCAAGCGAGCAGGATGAGCAGCAAGCGGTCTCGCTTCCTGTTTTGCACGAACGGCAGCAGGAAGACGCGCAGAACGGGCATGCGGAACGGCCAAGAGAACGGGGCTTCACTTTCAGTTGTCATTCTGCTCCTCCTCCAGGGGCATTCGGACAATCTGGACGCCTGACCCGCGGCGACAGCGGATGGAGGAGCCATCCTCGAAGTGGACAATCGGGGCGTGACCGGTCGCGGTGGATTCGATTTCGATTGAGTTGACATAGAGCTTCGCGCCGTCGGGCAGGCGCAGTTTCATGTCGGGAATGATTACGATGCCGTCGTCGGTCTGGGGCAGCTCAATCAGGCCGCGATCGATGGCCTCGAGAAGCGTCGAGGCCGCCTTGGCATTCGCCTGCGCCTCCTGATCTTCGTAATAGAACTGGCTGCGAAGCTCTCCATAGGCTGCAAGGAAATCGTCTATTGCCTCCTCGAGCTCTGCCGTGTCGCCATGCTTGCGAAGTCTGGCTATGGCCTCGCTCACCTTGACCGCCGACTTCATCGGAACCACTCCGATCCGATTCCGGCAACCTCTTGCATTCGTGTCTCTTCGCGCTTCTGCAAAACCTGTCATCTCCTGTCAGGACGAGCGGAGAGACGAGTCGAGTCATACCGAGTCAGTCATACGTAATCAAGTTGAGAATAGCTGGCCGCGCCTC
>CABQNF010000236.1 GCA_902465465.1 uncultured Collinsella sp.
GCGGGCGTTGTCGCCGATATACACCGGACCCAGCACCTTGGTGCCTGCGCCGATAAGGACATTGTTGCCCAGGGTGGGGTGACGCTTGCCGGTCTCGTTGCCGGTGCCGCCGAGTGTGACGCCCTGGTAGAGCACACAGCTGTCGCCCACAATGGTGGTCTCGCCGATGACGACGCCCATGGCGTGGTCGATAAAGAAGTGCTTGCCAATCTGCGCGGCAGGGTGAATCTCGACGCCGGTGATGTGGCGGGTGATTTGCGAGAGCACGCGGGCGAGCGAGCGATGACCGTGCTCCCACAGCCAGTGCTCGGGCACGTGGTTCCACTTGGCGTGCAGGCCAGGATAGGAAAGGAAGATGACCAGACCGTTTTGCGCGGCGGGGTCCTGCGCCTGGACGGTCTTGATGTCCTCGCGAATGGTATTGATAAAGCTCACCGGCCGCCCTCCCTTAGCGCCATGGCAATGCGATTCAATAAAGTATAGCGATTCGCTAGGGATTAAAAAGGACAATCTTGGCGGCTTTGCGCTACAAGTGTCAGTTATGCAAACTTGCTGGTAATGGAGTCATGCTTTTGTGGGGTTGCGCACGAGGGGGCACCGCAACCGTATACTGGTCAACTTGGACGTATCCGCGCCCACAACTGAGAGGTTTTACTTCATGGGTTTCATCAATTTTATTGCCGAGCTGCTTAAGGACCCGCGCACCGCGATCGCCAGCTGGATCGCCGCCGGCCCGCTTATGGCCTACGGCTGCGTATTCCTGATCATCTTTATCGAGACGGGCGTGGTGTTCTTCCCGTTCCTTCCCGGTGATTCGCTGCTGTTCGCCTCGGGTTTCTTTGCCCACAACGGCGGCTTTAACATCGTGGCGCTTCTGGCCACCGCATGGGCCGCTGCCATTTTGGGCGATCAGTGCAACTTTATGATCGGTCACTTTTTTGGCCGCAAGATCATCGCTTCGGGCAAGGTCAAGGCCATGACGCCCGAGCGCATCAAAAAGTCCGAGGACTTCTTGGACAAGTGGGGTCACCTGGCCATCTTCCTGGGTCGCTTCTTCCCGTTTATCCGCACCTTTGTGCCCTTTATCGCTGGAATGGGCGGCATGCACTGGCGCAACTTTGTCGTCTTTAACGTGCTGGGCGGCATTACCTGGTCGACGGTCTTTACGCTGCTGGGCTACTTCTTTGGCGGCATTCCCTTTGTGCAGGAGCACTTTGAGCTGCTGATTATCGGCATCGTTGCCGTGTCGATCATCCCGACCGTGGTCGGTCTGGTTAAGGCCAAGCTGGGTAAATAGAACGCCTAGCTCGAGCCAGCGCGCAGACCGTACAGTTGAGGCCCGTCACCGCTTACGGTGGCGGGCCTCTTTAGCTTCGGTCAAATGAAAATACTTTAGTTAGTTAAAGAAAAACGTTTTATCCGACGCGCGTGCGGAGTACAATCTCGTGCATGCGAATCGACGTGCCATCGGCTTTGATGCCGTTTGCGTGTCCCGTCCGGCTCTACGCTCCGGGCGTGCGACGTTGCGACGCGGTCGGCCTCGGTCCTTGCGTGCGGGTTCGCGAGTATGCAACTGTGTATGTAAGGAGCGACATATGACTGTCGAGAAGAAGGATATCGATTGGGGTAGCCTCGGCTTTGGCTACATGAAGACCGATTACAGCTACGAGGCTCATTGGAAGGATGGTGAGTGGGACGAGGGCGGCCTGACCACCGACCACACCCTGCATGTTTCCGAGTGCGGCGGCATCTTCCATTACTGCCAGGAGGTCTTTGAGGGCCTGAAGGCCTACACCGCCGAGGACGGCAGCATCGTCTGCTTCCGTCCCGACATGAACGCCGAGCGCATGTACAACTCTGCGCAGCGCCTCGAGATGCCCCCGTTTCCCAAGGATAAGTTTGTTGAGGCCGTCAAGCAGGTCGTTTCTGCCAACGCCGCCTGGGTTCCGCCCTTCGGCTCCGGCGCGACCCTGTACGTGCGTCCGTTTATGATCGGTTCCGGTGACGTGATCGGCGTGGCTCCCGCTCCTGAGTACACGTTCCGCATCCTCGTGACCCCGGTCGGTCCGTACTTTAAGGGCGGCCTCAAGCCCGTCAAGCTGCGCGTTTCCGAGTATGACCGTGCCGCACCGCACGGCACCGGCAACATCAAGGCCGGCCTGAACTACGCCATGTCCCTTAAGCCCACGATGGAGGCCCATCGCGAGGGCTATGCCGAGAACCTGTATCTCGACTCCGAGTCCCGCACCTATGTCGAGGAGACCGGTGGCGCCAACGTCCTGTTCGTGAAGGAGGACGGCACGCTCGTCGTTCCGCAGTCGCACACCGACTCCATCCTGCCCTCTATCACCCGTCGTTCGCTCGTTCAGGTTGCTCAGGACCTGGGCATGACCGTTGACCAGCGTCCCGTCGAGTGGGCCGAGGTCAAGGCCGGTACCTTTGTCGAGTGCGGCCTGTGCGGCACCGCTGCCGTCATCTCCCCGGTGGGCGAGATTGACAACAAGGTCTACGGCGCCGACGAGACCGTGACCTTCCCGGCTGGCTACACCGAGATCGGCCCTGTGATGAAGAAGCTTCGCGAGACCCTGACTGGTATCCAGTCCGGTGCTGTCGAGGACAAGCACAACTGGGTTTACACCGTCGCGTAAGCCGTCTTAGCTGTCCGGGCAGAGAACAAGTTCCCTCCCGGCGCGTCCTCGGACATGCAAGAAGCCCTCGCTGCGCACTTCGTGCGGC
>CABQNF010000237.1 GCA_902465465.1 uncultured Collinsella sp.
AGGAGCTGTACGACAGCTACCTGCCTGAGTTTTTGCCGTATGGCGCTGGCATTCCGACGTATGTTCTTCGTGAGTCGCGTGCCTGTCGCTTGTCGATTCAACAGGACCTTAAGGGTGATAAGGCCGCCTCCGGTATGTTTATGGACCTGGACAATCGTTCTAAGCACCTGTTGCGCATGCAGGATATGCCTCCGTACCGCAGCGAGATCTGTCTTCCCGTTTTTTACGGTACGCAGATCCTTGGCGTGCTGGAAGTTGGTTGGAAACGCCCCCAGGCACCGCTCGCCTATGACGTTAATGTACTCGAGGTCATTTGCGATTACTTGTCTATCCAACTGGTCGGCATGGCATCGAGTCTTCGCTCTCGTCGCACGGCCGAGCTTGGCCGCTCGCTCAATGTCTTACGTGATGAGTTGTTTACCTTTCTAGACGATTCCGTCGCGGCTACCCAGGCGGTATCGTCCGAGATCTGCAATATGCTCAACTGCCATTTTTGCCCTGTTGAGTATGACGCCAGTCTGGATTCCTACGTCATAGATTTTGAAGGCGGCAGTCGCGTTGCTTTGCCGGACGATCCCGAGAAGCTTTTCTTTTCCACGACGGCGCCAGCGGCACGTCTGGGGGCTGGCCCTGATGGCTTTGAGGCATCTGTTTTGGGCGGTACGAGTGCCGAGGACCTTAAACACGTCCGTATAACTCGCGTTGACGAATCGATGCCTATGGGAGGCTGGCTTAGGGCGCATGGTCTGCCTTGTCAAGGTCTCTACGTCGACTCCGGCATCGAGGCGGGGCGACCACGCTCTAAGGGTGATGGCAAGCACAGTAACGACGCAATTGTTCCTGCTTCTGTTGCGAAGAGCCCGACGACGCGCGCGCTACTGCTTCGTGATGGCAGCCAAGAGCCGATTGATGACCTTGAATATGACTACTTGGTGCACTTGGCGCATGACTTTGAACTGATCTACGAAGGTGAATCTCAAAAGCGCGAGGAGCGTCATATCGCTCAGACCCTTCAGATCGGCATGAGAAATTCCCTGGGGGATGTTCCGGGTATCGCAACCGATTCGGTGTACCTGTCGGCCACGAACTCGGCGTTGGTCGGCGGCGATTTCTATACGCTCATCCGTCTTCCCGACGACTGCGCCGTCATGATTCTGGGTGATGTGTCTGGCAAAGGCATTGAGGCCGCATCGATGTCCGCGCTCGTCAAGACGGCTCTGACGGCATATGCGTGGGAGGGCGCTGGACCGGCCCGCATGGCACGCTCCCTTAACAGTATGCTCATGGGCTTTTCGAGGGTCGAGACGTTCGTGACAGCCTTTATCGCCAAGATTGACCTGAAAGCCGGACGCGCAACGTATTGTTCGGCGGGCCATCCTCCGACCATGGTCATCAGGCCAGAGTCGATGCCACTGGGTGGCGGCGAGGCTCGTGGGGGAGAGGTCGAGCTACTTGGATGCCAATCGGGTGTAATCGGTGCCTTTGAGAGTATGGTGTACGAGACAGGCGTGTTTACGTTCGCCCCCGGCGACATGCTCTTCATGTATACGGATGGAACGATTGAGGCCCGCGACCGCACCGGAGCGTTCTTTGGCGAGCAGCGCTTGCGCGATCTTCTGCTTTCTGTTTCGGGGGAGGGCGTGTCGGGCATTTGCGGCAAGGTCTTGGGCGAGCTTGACCGATTTACCGAATCGGCGCTGGACGATGACATTGCATTGGTGTCCCTTGAGTTTTTACGGGGTCGTTCATAGACGGCGCTGAACGGGCTGAATCCGCACGGTTGGGGAAACGAATGCATCGAGTGGGCTTTTTTGGGGAACCATGGTCGTATGAATGAGTGGAATGACATAGCGGTTTTGACGCCACCAGGCGATATCGACATCGCCACGGTGCCTGCGCTGCGTCGGCGGTTGGATGCTTTGATTGGCCGCGGCGTGCGTCGTGTTGTCATCAACTGTCAGGCTGTTAGCTTTATCGATTCGACGGGCTTGGCATTCCTGCTTACGCGCGCTCGTGAGCTCATGAGGCGAGAAGGCCTGCTTTCGCTCGTCAATGCATCAGGTGAAGTTGTTCGCTTTTTGGAGATTGCTCGTCTTGTCGATATCCTTCATGTCGCGGGGCCGGCACGGGAGTCTATTCCCGCCATTCCGGTGGGGGAGCTGCCTCGCTGGAGTAAGAGCGTCGAGGTCCGTCAGGGTATCGAGAATCTTCCATACTACCGACATCGCATCGCCGAACTCCTTGAATCGCTTCCGTTGCGCCGTGACGAGCGCTACGATGTCGCATTGGCGTCGGGGGAGGCGCTGGGTAATGCCTATGACCATGCGGGCGGTATCGGGTGCGTCCTGACGGTTCAGGCCTATGGCGATCGCGTTGTGGTTGAGGTGCTTGATCGAGGTGCCGGCTATTCTATCGATGAAACGAGCGAGCCGGTTGCATCTGAGGAACGCGGCCGTGGTATCAAGCTTATGCGTATGCTCGTCGATAACGTGGAGGTTGCTCGTCGTACGGACGGCGCCGGCACGCGCGTGCAGATGGTGAAGCTGTTTAGCGGAGCGCTGGAATCGTGTGCCTAGCCAATCGCTTTAGCGCGTTTGGCTATTAAGAACATGCGGCAGACAAGTTTTTTGAAAAAAGTACTTGCGTCTTTTGGACAACTCGCGTAAATTAATAACCCGCAAGCGGACATGGCTCAGTTGGTAGAGCACAACCTTGCCAAGGTTGGGG
>CABQNF010000238.1 GCA_902465465.1 uncultured Collinsella sp.
ATACCCAGGCCATCGACCCAGAGGGCACCGGCCCGCTCGGAGGCGTTGCCGTCGGCGACCGCGCTCTCGCTCGCAGGAACGCCCTCGTTGCCGCGCTCAAAAAACAACTGAAGGCCCAGGCAGATGCCGAGCAACGGAGTTCCGGCGGCAACGGCGTCGAGCACCGCGTCCGCCTCGCCGCCCTCGCGCATAAAGGCGACCGCGTCGTAAAACGCGCCCACGCCCGGGATGACCAGGCCGTTGGCGTTGCGGATCTGCTCCGGATCGTCCGATGTGCAGGCGGCGGCACCGGCGCGCGCAAGCCCGCGCACAACGCTCGACAAGTTGCCCTTGTGGTAGTCGACCACCACAATCTTCGGTTCGCCCACGCGACCCTCCCTTTTCCCATCATCCAAAACCACCACAAAGGGGACAGGCACCTTCGTGGTGGTTTTTACCCTTGTGGCGGTTACAGTGAACCCTTGGTGCTGGGGATGCCCTGCACGCGAGGGTCCAGCTCACAGGCTTGGCGCATCGTGCGGCCCACGGCCTTAAAGGCGGCCTCGATAATGTGATGCGAGTTGCCGCCTGCCAGCTCGCGCACGTGCAACGTGAGTTTGGCATCGCGCGCAAAGGCATAGAAGAACTCGACGGCCAGCTCGGTATCGAAGCTGCCCACGCGCTCAGTCGGCACGGGCAGCTCGCAGTAGGCCTGCCCGCGGCCCGAAATATCAACAGCAGCCATCACAAGCGTCTCGTCCATGGCGATCGCCGCGTCGGCAAAGCGCGTAATGCCCGCCTTGTCGCCCAGCGCCTGGCAAAACGCCTCGCCCAGCACAATGCCCGTGTCCTCGACGGTATGGTGCGCATCGACTTCCACATCGCCTACCGCATGCACCGTCAAATCGAACAGGCCATGGCGGCCAAAGGCGTTGAGCATGTGGTCGAAAAACGGCACGCTGGTCGAGATATCGCACGTACCGGTTCCATCCAGGTCGAGTTTGACGACAATGTCGGTCTCCCCCGTCTTGCGGGTCACCTCGGCATAACGGCCCATCTAGATCTCCTCCTTCACCAGCACGGCAAACGCGGCCAGTACCTCATCGTTTTCCTGCGGCGTGCCCACGGTAATGCGCAGACAGTCCGCGAGCCCCGGCGCATAGCTAAAGTCGCGCACCAAAATCGAATACTCGTCGCGCAGGCGCTCACGCACGCGCGTGGCATGCGGCGTGCGTACGAGCACAAAGTTCGCCGCGCTCGGCCATACCTCCACGGGCAGGCCTTCGGCAGCCATCGCGCGCAGAGCGCACAGCTCGCGCTCGCGCTCGGATGCGACCTGTGCCACCACGGGCGTGTACGCATCGCGGGCACGCACGCAGGCAAGCGCCGCCGCCTGGCTCAGCACGTTGACCGAATAGATCTGGCGAATCGCCGCGAACACGTCGATGACCTCGGACGCCGCGATCACGTAACCCAGACGCGTACCGGCAGCGCCAAACGCCTTGGACAACGTATGCAGAATCACCAGGTTGGGATGCTCGGCGATAAGCCTCTGCGCCGTGGTGGCCGCGCCAAACAAATCGTCGGCAAACTCAACGTAGGCCTCGTCGACCATTACCATGCCGGGGCACGCATCGCACAGCGCCGCGACAAAGTCGAGCGGTGCCACGTCGCCCGTGGGGTTATTGGGCGAGGTCACGATTGCCAGGTTGCACTCGGGCGCTGCCGCAAGCACGGCCGTCTGGTCGAGCTCAAAGGTCGCGGGGTCGCGCCACACGTCACGCACCTCGGTCTGGCAGAGCGACGCAAAGAACGCGTACTCGCTAAAGCACGGCGGGCAGTTGAGCAGGGTCCGTCCCACGCCGCCAAACGCCAACAGGTAGTTATAGAGCAGCTCGTCGCCGCCGTTTCCCACGCAGACATTCTCGCGCGCCACGCCATGCCAGGCAGCAAGCTCGTCGCGCAGGTCGTTCGACATGGGATCGGGATAGCGATTGAGCGGTGTGGCAGCCAGGGCAGCGTCGACCGCCTCGCGCACGCCGGTCGGCACGGGATAGGTGTTCTCGTTGGCCGAAAGGTTGATGCGCGTAGGCGTAAAGTTGGGATCGTAGGGCTCAATACCGGCCAGGTAAGGCTGGACGAGCTCCTTCATGTGGGGCGTCAGCTCGGCCATATTAGGCCTCCTTACCAGTCGCGCCAACGCCATCCGCGCCCGCAGCCGCCAGGTCAACGCCCTCGGCAACCGTCGCCACGGCGTCGCCCGGCCAGGCGACCTTGGCCAGGTCGGCCGCGGCGAGTGACTCGGCACTCACGGCATCCTCGCCCTGCTCCAACACGCGGCGGCGCAGTGCGGCCGAAAGCGCGTGTGCCCACAGACCCTCGGCCTCGGCCAGGCGCTGCGTAGCGGGAGCGTCGGAGAGCAGGCCCTCGGGCGTATAGCAAATGACACTCGAGCGCTTGACGAACTCCTCCACCGAAAGCGGGTTGGAGAACATGGCCGTACCGCCGGTCGGCAGCGTGTGATTGGGGCCGGCAACGTAATCGCCGAGCGGCTCGGAGCTCCAAGCGCCCACAAAGATGGCGCCGGCGTTGCGAATGCCGCCGAGCAGGCCCATCGCGTCCTTGCAGTGCAGCTCAAGGTGCTCGGGCGCCACGGTGTTCACCGCTTCGACGGCGGCAGCCATGTCGGCGGCCACCACGATGGTGCCCTCATTGTCGAGTGAGGCGCGCGTG
>CABQNF010000239.1 GCA_902465465.1 uncultured Collinsella sp.
GGCGCCAGCTTGGAGCTTCTGTTCATGGGCTCGATCTCCATCGGCGCTTACGTACCGCCTAACGAAACCGTCGGCGGCGTGCTCGCCTGCGCGTTTGCCATTCAGCTCGGTCAGGGTACCGAGACGGCCATTGCGCTCGCCATGCCCATCGCCGTCCTTTCGCTGACGATCGGCAACATTACGGATGCTGGATTCTCGATCATTGTTGACATTGCTGACAAGTGCGCTGCCAAGGGCAACCTCAAGGGTATCTACGCGGCGCATTGGAGCATGGGCCTCTTTGGCTGCCTTGAGTACTTCCTGCTGTGCGGCGGCGCATTCTACCTGGGCTCCGACGCCATCCAGGGCCTGCTCGACTTCATCCCGACCTTTGTGATCGATGGTTGCGGCGTTGCCGCCAACATCCTGCCTGCCATGGGCTTCGCCATGCTCGGCCGCCTGGTGCTCACCAAGCAGCTCGTGCCCTTCTACTTCCTGGGCTTCCTGCTGTGCTCCTACGCCAACGTGCCCGTCCTGGGCGTCGCCCTGATCGCCATCATCATCGGCATCGACAAGTTCGACCTGCTCGGCCTGGGCGGAGCCCAGCCCCAGCTCTCCGCGGAAGGGGATGAGGACGATGACTTCTAGTCCCGAGAACAAGATCACGCGCTCCGACCTCGTCAAGAGCGCCGTCAACGTCGGCGCCCTGGGCATGGAGTTCTCCTGGACCTACTACAAGCAGATGAACATCGCCTTCTGCCTGATGGTCGCCAACATGCTTAAGAAGATCTACGCCGGCCGCCCCGACGACTACGCCGAGGCCCTGCACCGCCACTGCGCGTTCTTCAACATCACCGTCCAGTTCGCCCCGTTCGTCGGCGGCATCGCGATGGCCATGGAGGAGAAGGTCGCCCGCGGCGAGATCGAGCCCGAGAGCGTCAACGACGTCAAGGCCGCCCTCATGGGCCCGCTGTCCGGCATCGGCGACTCCATCTTCCTGTCGACGCTGCGCGTGGTCGCCGCCGCGGTGGGCATCAGCCTGTGCCAGGCCGGCAACCCCTTCGGCCCCATCGCCTTCCTGCTCATCTACAACGTCCCCGGCTTCGCGCTGCGCATCTGGGGCGCCGTCAAGGGCTACGAGCTGGGCGTGGGCTTCCTGGACGAGGCCCAGAGGACCGGCCTCATGCAGAAGATCATGACCTGCGTGGGCATCGTGGGCGTCATGGTCGTGGGCGCCATGTGCAAGGACATGTTCTGGGCCAGCATCCCGGTGGCCATCGGCTCGGGCGAGGACGCCCAGACCCTCCAGGACATCCTGGACGGCATCATGCCCGGCATGCTCGGCATGATCGCCTTCTGGCTGTACTACTGGCTGCTGTCCAAGAAGATCAACCCCATGGTGCTGATCGTGGCCACCATGGTCGTGGGCATCATCGGCGCGTTCTTCGGCGTGCTGGCGTAAGGGCCCGACCTATTATCTGCCCCCAAGGGAAACGGCGACCCGTTGTGGTCGCCGTTTTTTATTACCGAAAGCTAGTTGGAGGTGCTTCGTGATTCGATCTGACAATCCACCCGATAATGGCGTGAGCGGGGCGATGTATCTATTTGGCACGGCGCTCTTGTGGAGTTTTATCGGCATCCTCGTTCGCGCCAATTCGCAGTCAGCTCTTTTGATCGGTGCCGTTACGGCAATATTTATGGCGCTCTTTATCCTGCTCGTCGGTAGGCCCGTCCTCCGCGTCAGCCGTCTTATTGTCCTTGTGGCCGTCTGCAACTTCGTGACGGGCACCACGTTTAACTTTGCCAACCAGCTCACGACGGTCGGCAACGCGATCGTCCTGCAGTACACCTCGATGATTTTTGTTATCGTGTATCAGTCGCTCGCAACTCGCACGTTGCCCTCGCCTGCGAAGATTGCCTCCGTGTTGGTTGCTTTTACGGGTATGGGACTTTTCTTTTTAGGCGATTTGAGCGCCGAGGGCATGCTCGGCAACCTGCTTGCCGTCATTTCGGGAGCCACCTTTGGGCTGTGTTTCTTTTTGAACTCTCGCCCCGATGCGTCGCCCATGGTGTCCTCGCTCATCTCCTGCGGTATCTCGATGCTGCCGATCGTCTATTTTGCCGGCGCCCTAGACTCCGTGAGGCCATTTGAGTGGGGGCTCATGCTGGTGCATGGCCTTTTTTGTAGTGGCCTTGCGAGCGTGCTGTATGCCAAGGGGATCGCGCGAACCAACGCGTTTGCGGCCAACTTGGTTTGCATGAGCGAGGTCGTGCTCGCTCCCTGCTGGTCGGCGCTCTTCTTTGGCGAGGTCTTTCGCTGGAACGAGTTTTTGGGCGCGGCGATTATCGTTTTGGTAATTGTGGCCAACTTGGCATCTGATGCCTTTGGCGATGGCTTTCTGGTGGCGCTTGTCCGCCATCGAAAAAAAGAGCGCGCCTGATGAGATACGTCTGCCGTTTACGGTAAAAAACACCCCGCTGAGCGAGTGGTATTAAATAGCAAAAACCTGCATATCTATAATTGGTATCAAATCATTTGTGCCTGGCATGGGTGTTAGCAGCACACCAGGTACGCTTCGAGCCGTGGAATCGAACTCCCGGAATTGATATCAACAACGCGCGCGACGGGAGTGACGACGGTTCGAGATTCCTTATTGGGAGGAATTATGCTTGTCCAAGCAATCCTCGTCGGCTTAGTCGGAGCGTTTGGAGGCCTCGACTACCAGC
>CABQNF010000240.1 GCA_902465465.1 uncultured Collinsella sp.
GGGAGGGAACTTGTTCTCTGCCCTGCGGGTTCGGCGATGTCACAACGGGCAATGATTAATCTGAAAAAAGATGGTGCGCGGCCTTTTAGGCCGCTCTTTTGTTTTGGTTCGCGCCATGTGGGGGTGGTGGCGACGTGCATTTTTGCGAGTATTCTGCAATCGAAGGCCCCTGCATACCGACCTCGGGCAAAAAATCGGGATTTCTCGATGTTTTCTACGGATGATGGGCGGGGTTATGGGCTGACAGCGTTTGATTTGCAGGGACATTCGCGGTCTTTGGCATTTATCGTGGCGCCCGAAGCTCTTGGTTATGTTGAATACTCCTAAAAATGCACGGCGCTTAGAGGGGGACCTTCGCGAAAAAGGAAACCGCCCCGTCGGAGTATGCATTCGACGGGGCGGTTTATGCATTTGGCCGATTAAGGATGCGCTGCCAAACTACTAGAACTTGACGGTCGGGGCCTGGCGGGCTGCTTCGGCGGCCTCGAAGCCCTGGCGCTCCTTAAACTGGAAGATGCCGGCAAAGATGACAGCCGGGAACGTCTGAATGGCGTTGTTGTAGCTGAGTACGCAGTCGTTGTAGCTCTGGCGTGCATAGCTAATCTTGTTCTCGGTATCCTCGAGCGATGCCTGCAGCT
Source organism: uncultured Collinsella sp. (assembly GCA_902465465.1). GTDB lineage: Bacteria > Actinomycetota > Coriobacteriia > Coriobacteriales > Coriobacteriaceae > Collinsella. The sequence continues at coordinate 639 of CABQNF010000240.1, forward strand.
GCGTAAAGTTGGTGTTTGCCTTAAGATCGGGATAGGCCTCGGCTACGGCGAAGAGCTGGCGCAGCGCACCGGTCAGCACGTTGTCGGCTTCCATCTTGGCCTCGGGCGTGGTGGCCTTGACGGCGGTGTTACGCGCGCTGATCACGGCGGAGAGCGTCTCCTGCTCGTGCTTGGCGTAGCCCTTGACGGTCTCGACCAGGTTGGGGATCAGGTCGTTGCGGCGCTGCAGCTGCGTATCGATGTTCTGCCAGGCGTTATCGATGCGGTTACGCTTGGTGACCATGTTGTTGTAGATGCCGGCGATGGCGCAGACAATCACAATGACAACAACGATGCCGATGATGACGGTAATCATGATGTCTCCGTTTCGAATGGCCGCGGCGGCATGCGCCAGCTGCCGTTGGTATAACGCTACTAGTATACCCGCAACGTTTTGCCGTGCCGAACTTTCCGGCAAGCGTTATGTTTTCGGCGGGGTCGGCACCGGGGCAAAGCGCGCGAGGTACAGGTGTAAGATATGCGACAGATTGACGAGTGTTGTCTTTGCCCTGAGGATGGCGATACCAGTGGACCTTCGCATTAAGAAAACCTACCGCGCCCTGTTCGATGCCTTCACCGAGCTTCTCGAGGAGCATCGTTTTGAGGACCTGACGGTTGCCATGCTGTGCGACCGCGCTATGATTCGCCGCACGACGTTCTACAAGCACTTTCGCGACAAGAACGATTACTTTGCCTTTTATATCGATGGGCTCATGTCGGGCTTGCCGCAAAAACAGCCCGATGGGGCCGGCGCGGTGTCTGCCGAGGACGTGCGCGCGCTTCGGCACGCGATTTTGGACGATGCCATGGATTTGATTCTGGCGCACGAGCAGCTCATGGATAACATTTTGGCAAGCAGCATGTCTGGCATGTTGACCAACGTTATTTGCGACCGTATTGCCCGCTCCATCCGCGAGCGTGTGATGAACGTGCTTGCCGAGGATGCCCTGGCCCCCGTGTCACTCGAGACGACGTCTGAGTTTGTCGCCGGCGGTATTATTCGACTTTTCACGATATGGTGGGAATCGGGCCACGATCTTGAGCGTCGACCCGAGATGGCCGACGTGGTCGATGCGCTGTTCGAGCGAACCATGACGCCGGTGCATCACTAGAAGTGGCGGAGAGAGGGGGATTCGAACCCCCGGAACGCTCTCGCGCTCAACGGTTTTCAAGACCGCCGCATTCAACCGCTCTGCCATCTCTCCGTGAGTCGTAATGATAGCATCGTTTTGGGTTTGCAACAGGGAAGGCGAACGATGACGAGCACCGGAATCGATGAGAAGTTCATGCGCGAGGCGCTGGCGGAGGCGCGTACCGCCGCGGCGGTGGGCGAGGTGCCGATCGGCGCCGTAGTGGTGCGCGCGGGTGAGATCGTCGCGCGGGCGCATAATCGCCGCGAGCTCGACCAGGACCCTTCGGCGCATGCCGAGTTTGCGGCCCTATGCGCCGCCGCGCGGTCGCTCGGTCGTTGGCGCCTTTCCGATTGCACGGTCTACGTAACGCTCGAGCCCTGCTGCATGTGCGCGGGGCTTATGGTTAACGCGCGCGTGGGGCGCTGCGTGTACGGCGCGTCCGATGCTAAAGCGGGCGCTCTGGGGTCGCTATACGACCTGAACGCCGATTCGCGCCTGAATCATCGGTTTAATGTGGCCGCCGGCGTGCTGGCAGACGAGTGCCGCGCGGTGCTTAGCAGCTATTTTAGTGGGCTGCGTGGCACCGATGGTGCTGGCTGCGGTTGTGGGGCCGATCTTGAGGCGCATGCCGCCCACGCCGAGGCGCTTGCGGGTGTTGGGGATCTCGCTGGCGAGACGCTCGACTTTGGCTCCGTGCAGCGCCGGCCCCGTCGTGTGCTGTTGGCGATTGATTCCTTTAAGGGCAGCGTTTCGAGTGCACAGGCGGAGGCGGCGGTTGCCGAAGGTGTGCGCCGCGTGTGGCCCGATGCCGAGGTGCGTGCATTGCCACTGGCAGATGGTGGCGAGGGAACGCTCGACGCCATCGCCGCGCGCGGCGGTGAGGTCGTGGCAGG
>CABQNF010000241.1 GCA_902465465.1 uncultured Collinsella sp.
CCAAGCCCTGCGACAGCAGCGACGCTGCCGGTGAGGCCGAGGAACGAACGCCTGGACATACCCTTGTTGATGATGGCCATGTCTTCTCCTATCAATAGAGAATCTTACCCGGGAGCACCTAGACTTGCCCCCGCGCAACTTGCGGACGATATATACCTTACCTACCGACGAACCCAACTGAGGTGCCGCGCTCGGCGACCGATACATACATACGCTTGAACGGTATTTACTACCGTTCACCGAATTCATTGACAAACGATTCGCCAGACAGTATGTATCGACGAGGTGAGATATCAGTCATCGTCAACCCGCAGGATAGCAGGGTTGTTCACCATGGCTAGTCAAACGTTTTAGCGTTAATAAAACCCGAAATCGACAGGTAATCGCCGCGAAATAAATGATTGAAAATCGGCCAATCATGTATATCAGTTGTTTAGAAGCACGTTTAGTTTTCGGAACGGTTGGCCGATGCCTGGGCGCGTTCGGCATTCCATGCAACAAGTGCCTCGTGGACCGCTTTGGCGACATCGGCCGGAACGCCTCGAACTTCCGCGATCTCTTGCTCGCTCGCCGCGCGCAAACGCTTCATCGAGCCAAAATGGCGCATAAGGGCACGTTTTCTGGTGGGTCCCACGCCTGGAACGTCATCGAGTACCGAAACCGTCATGGCTTTATCGCGCAATTCGCGATGGAACGTGATGGCAAAACGGTGCGATTCATCGCGCACCTGTTTGATTAGATAGAGCGACGCGGACCCGGTCGGAAGCACGACTGGAGTCTCGTCCCAAGGCACGAAAACCTCCTCATCGGCCTTTGCCAAGCCACAAACTGGTATATCGAGCCCAAGAGCCTCAAGTTGCTTGATCGCAGCGGTCAATTGCGGCTTACCGCCATCGACAACGAGCAAATCGGGGCGCGATCCAAAGCGCTCGTCGGCCATGCGCTCGGGAGCATAGCGTCGTCCCAAAACCTCGGACATCGACACGAAGTCGTTTGCCTCGTCCAATTCGGCCTGAATTTTAAAACGACGGTACTGGCTCTTGTCGGCGCGTCCGTTGGTAAACACCACCATCGAGGCGACGGTAAAGGTTCCGTGCAGCGTCGAGATATCGAAGCACTCGATACGCATCGGCGGCGCTGGCAGCGCCAGCGCGCTTTCGAGCTCCAGGAGCGCCTGATTGGTGCGGTCGTCAGCGTACCCCGTTCGCATCATGTAGCGCATGAGGGCATGGCGCGCATTTTTGGATGCCATATCGAGCAAACGGTGCTTTTCGCCACGCTGCGGCCTATGGAGATGGCAGGAACGCTCGCGCTTGCCCGCAAGCCATTCCCCCAGCGCCTCCGCATCCTCAAGCTCGACGGAAAGGTTGACCTCAGCTGGAATATCAGCCGTCTCGTCGTAATAGCGCTTAAGAAAGCCCGACTGGAGCTCTTCCTCGTCAACATCAAGACCCTTGTCGAGAATGAACTCGCAGGTGCGAACTGTTCGGCCCTCGCGAACGACGAAGACGCAAGCGGCGGAGATGGTCTCCTCGCGATAGAACCCGATGACATCGATATCGACACTGGAGGGAAAAACGACTTGCTGACGATCGTCCAGACCCCTGATGACCTCCAAACGACGTTTGACGCGTGCCGCGCGCTCAAAGTCGAGCGCCTCGGCGGCATCCGTCATCTCGGAGGTCAGCTCATCGACGACATCCTTGCGATGGCCCGACAAAAAGCGCTCGACACGCTTGACGTTCTTGGCATAGTCTGCCGGGGAAATCGCGCCGACACACGCACCCGGGCCGCGCCCGACATGGTAGTCAAAGCAGGGACGCCCGTTTTGCGCGCAAATCATATTGACGATGTCTTCCTCGCCCTTGTGGGACTCAACGATACGGCGACAACGACGCCACTCCGCACAGGATGCGGAGCAGATGGGAATAACCTTGCGCAGCGTATCTATCGTCTCACGTGCCGCACGGCTATCGGTATAGGGTCCAAAATAGCGCGTTCCCGGCTTATGACGCTCACGCGTATATTTGATAGCGGGATACAGGTCGCCCTTTGTAATGGCGATAAAGGGGTAGCTCTTGTCATCCTTGAGGTCGACGTTAAAGTACGGATGGTACTGACCAATCAAATTGCGCTCGAGCACCAACGCCTCATGCTCGGTCTCCACCACGATATAGTCAAAGCTCGCCACCAGCTGCATCATCAGCGGAATCTTTTGACGCTCATCCTGCAGTGTCACGTATTGACGCATGCGGGCGCGTAGGTTTTTCGCCTTGCCCACGTAGATGACATCGCCCTTGGCATCCTTCCAAAGGTAGCATCCGGGCTGTGTGGGAACGCGCGAAACCTGCTCGGCAAGCGTTGGAATGTTGTCGTGACCGGCCACGCGCACCTACTTGCGACGAAGCAGCGCCGAGACCTCGGGCATCTTAAGGACGACGGCAAGGCCAAAGGTAACAGCAAGCGAGACGACACCCGCAACGCAAACATAGCCAAGAGTAATCAGAATCGAACCGCCAAGCGCCCCGACAAAGTGCTCAAGCGCCCACATGACGCCGGCGCCTGCGGCAGCACCCAGGCCACCGAGCAAAAGGCCAAAGAAACCGCCATGTAGGATAGATTTGACCTGAAGGCCACGCAGACGACGACGCAGCCACCACAGCGAACAACCGACCAAGATCACGTAGTCGACGACATACG
>CABQNF010000242.1 GCA_902465465.1 uncultured Collinsella sp.
CGATGAGCCACTGGCAGGCAGCGTGGAAGGCCGAGCCCAACGCCATAGGGTTGCCGGCGGGCTCAACGGCGGCCACGTCTGCATCCGTCATCTCGGAACCATCCGACTCCGCATCATCGCCAGCCTCGTCCATGGGCACGCGTGCCTCGGCGGCACGGTCCTCGGCCTCGGTATGCAGCGCCGCGGCAATTGACGAGTAGCTGTACGAATCGCGCGCCGGATACGGACAGATGCCCATGCGCACGCCCACCGCCTGGGGATACACGAGCTCAAACGCATCGGGCTCAGGGTCGGCAGGACCGGGAACGGCGGCGCGGGCATCTGCACCGGCGCCCTCCGGCTCCGCATCGCCACGGACAAGCCTGCCCTCGGCATCCAGTGAAGCGTTGGCCTCAAACGCCTGCTCGCCAAAGGTAAAATCCGCGAGCGAAATGAGCTCGTAGTCGCCCGGCTTGGAATTGTCGAACGTCAAACGGTCACTATCGAGCTGTGGCATGTCCAGAGCGTCGGTCGGCAAAATACGGCGCAGCACGTCGTAGGTCAGATCGGTCTCGACGTCGAAGGTCGGCGCCGTCACCTTGCCACGGCTCACGCCGGCATCCATCGCCAAGATCACCAGCTCGCGCGCACGCGTCATGGCGACATAGAGCAAACGAGCCCGCTCTTCGAGCGAAAGCTGCAGGTCGTCGTTGCGCAGGCGAGCAAATGCCTCAGCGGGAGAACCCGTCGCGCAGACGTCCTCCATGAGCTCCGGCGGCAGCCATAGCGACGTGCCCTTGCCCTTAAACGCATGCTCAAACTGCTTTTTAACGTCGTCGCCCTTCACAAAGGTTCCGTCGACGAGCTTAACGCCGTCGAAGCGTGCAGGCAGTGCCACAACCTGCGCCCCGCCCTCGACACGCCCCATCTGAGCCGCACCGGACGATTTGCGCACGCCAAAGCACTCGGCGACCGCCACGACCGGATATTCCAGGCCCTTGGATGCGTGCACCGTCATGATGCGCACCGCGCCGTCGCCCTCCTCGTTGAGGGCACCCGGGGCTTCCTTGCCCGCTAGGAAGCGATCGAAGGCAAGCGCGATGGAACGCGGCGAGTTGCCGAACTCGGCCTCCGCCTCGGCCACAGCGTCGAGCGCCTTGAGCACGTTGGCGGCAATGGCCTTGCCCTCGGGACCACGCTGTGCCAGACGCACAAACCAGCCGGAGGCGTTGACCACGTCGCGCGCGATGGCTGCGAACGAATCGCGGCCCACGCGACGAAGCGCATACCGCAGTACCTCGCGGGCGCGCGTCACGAGCGGCAGGTCTTGCAGGCCCGGCACATCGGAATCGCTCATGATGCCCACGTCGATATTCCTGCGCGAGGTCTCCCCTGTCTGCTCGTCGAGCTTGGTCGCCAGCGCTAGGAACTCCTGGGCGCCGAGCGCAAACATCGGCGAGGCCAGCAGCGGCATAAGGCCCTGCGCCGTATCGGCCGGATTGGCGAGCGCACAAACCAGGGCGCGCACCGTCTGCACCTCGGCGGCTTGGGCAAAGACCGAGCCGCCCGCGATGACGCAGTCGAGCCCCTGGTCGCGGAAGGCCTGTGCGTAGACGTCTGCGTTGGTCATGCGGCCCAGCAGCAGCACCATGCCGCCCTGGGGCTGGCCGGCATCGGCAAGCGCGCGGAATCGCTCCGCGATTGCACGGGCCTTGGCCTGTGTGCGCTCCTGCGTGCTGCCGCCGGCAACAAAGAGGGCCTGGCGACGCGAGGCATCTGCCACCAGCGTGTCCTTGCGGCCGTCGCTCGCCTCAAGATCCAAAAAGCCCTGCATCAGGCCGCCGTCATCGCCGTCGAAGACGCGTGCCACGTAACGCAGTACCTCGTCGTGACTGCGGAAGTTGCGCACGAGCTTGACGAGCTCGCCGGTCGGGACATCCAGCGTGGCAACCGTCTCGGACGCCGCCGTCGATCCCACTTTGCGCTCCTGGCGACGGAAGACCTCGACCTCGGCGCCGCGGAAGCGATAGATCGACTGCTGCGCATCGCCCACGGTACACAGCGCGCGCTCCCCCGCACCCGTCAGGTAGCGGATCAGATCGACCTGCATCTGGTCGGTATCCTGAAACTCATCGATCATGACCATCTTAAAGCGGCCCTCGTACGCAGCGCGAATGGCCGGGTAATCGCGCAGGGCCTCGTAGGCCATGCGCAGCAGGTCGTTGTTGTCGAGGGCAGACTGGCCGGCCTTCAGCGCGCGATACTCGGCCTCTACAGAGCGGGCCAAGCCCACCAGCGCATCGAGCGCGGGACCACCGCAGGCCAGCGCGATATTGATAAATGCATCGGCAGCCTCGGCCTTGAGCAGCTCGACCTGCTCCTTGGGGAACGCCTTGCTCGCGCGCGGCATGGTGCACGACATCATGAGCCGCGCCGCATCGGCCATGGTCTTGCCGCTCGCCTCGAACGCATCGATGGCGTCGAGTGCCACCTGCGCCTTCTCGGTCGCCGCCTTGCTTGCACCCAACGCCGATCGATAGGCATCGGCGAGTGCCGAGGTATCGGCCTGACCGCGCGCCACGCGCACGTCGTCCATACCGCCCGGCAGCTGGCTCGACAGCTCCAGCAGCTCGCGCACCAGGCCCTTGATGGTGGTGCCGGCGCCAAAG
>CABQNF010000243.1 GCA_902465465.1 uncultured Collinsella sp.
CTACGACATGGGCAAGGCGTTCTTTTATGACGAGCAACATCCCGAGGGTCTGCAGGAGGTTTTTCGTCGCTGGGGTCTAGGCAAGACCTGCGGTATCGATCTGCCGAGTGAGGGCGCGGGCCGTATTCCCGATGCCGAGTGGAAAGAGTCGTACTTCACCGACGCATCTGCCGAGGACCGCAAGTGGAATGCCGGCGATATGACCAACATTGCCATCGGTCAGGGCGACATCCTGGTGACGCCCCTGCAGATGGCGTGTGCCTATATGGGTCTTGCCAACGGCGGCAAACAGTACGTGCCTCACGTGTTTTTGTCTGCCGTGTCGCGCGATGGCGACGGCGATGCCTATAAGTACAACGGCAAGGGCAAGAAGAAGCGCCTGGAGGCCAAGATCAACAGCGATTCGGATTTGGCTCTTGTTCGCAACGGCATGCACGACGTGATTTACACGGCATCGACGTCCCTGGCGGCTCACTTTGGCACCCTGACGCCGCAGGTATACGGCAAGTCGGGCACGGGCGAGAAAAGTGGCGAGGATGAATACGCGTGGTTCTGCGCCTATGCACCGGCCGATGACCCCAAGTATGTCATCGCTACCGTCCTGGAGCAGGGCGGCGGTGGCTCAGATACCGCGATGCATGTCGTGCGCGACGTGCTCGGCGTGATTTATGACGAGCCCGATACCTCTTCGGCCTCGGGCGATTCTTCGGTTCGATAGGAGGTTGCGATGGATTTTTCTCCGGCGGATCTGTTCCGTTCAACCAAGACCGGCTCTCGCAGCAGCCTGGACCGTGTCAACAAGCAACTTTCGGCCTCGCGCGGCACGTTTCGCCAAAAGGTGCATATCGGTGTGCTCGTGGCTACTGTGGCCCTCGTCGCCTACGGTGCCATCATTATCTGGTCGGCTTCGCAGTTTAAGGCCGACGCTTCGTTCTCACGCCATCTGCTGGGAATTGGAATCGGTACGGTGCTGGCGGTGCTGGTCTGGCGTACCGACCTGCGCGGTATTTCCAATTTCTCGACGGCGTTGCTCGTCATCGACTTGATCGTGATCCTCTCGCCCAAGATTCCGGGTCTGTCCTATACGGGCGGTCTGGGCATGACGGGCTGGATCAAGATTCCCGGTATCGGCTTGACGTTCCAGCCGGTTGAGCTTGCCAAGCTCATCACCATCTTCTTTATTGCTACGCTTGGCTCGCAGTATAACGGTCGCATCGATACCGTTCGCGACTACGTCAAGCTCTGCGGCATGCTGTCCATTCCGTTTTTGGCCGTCGTTGCCATGGGCGACCTGGGCTCGGGCCTGGTCGTGCTGGTTTCGGGCGCCATCGTCATTTGCATGAGCGGTGCACGCCGCGAATGGGTGCTGTCGACCCTGGCCCTGCTCGTGGGCTTGGTGGCTCTCGTCCTGGCGCTCGATTCGGTCTTTGATTCGTTGCTCGGCCACGATGTGCTCATCAAGCAGTATCAGATGAACCGTCTGACGGTCTTTATCGACCCCGATAATGCCGATTCGGACGATGCCTACAACCTGCAGCAGTCGCTTATCGCCGTTGGCTCGGGCGGCTTCTTTGGTAAGGGTTTGGGCCATGCGACGCAGTCGGCCGGCGGCTTTCTGCCTGAGTTCCACACCGACTTCGTCTTCGCCTTCCTGTCCGAGACCTTTGGCTTTTGCGGTTCCTTTTTGCTCCTGTGTCTCTACGTGCTGCTGATCTTTTCGACGATTCGCGTCGCCTTTAAGTGCGAGTCGCTGTTTTTGCGTCTTTCGTGCGTGGGCATCGTTGGCATGTGGGCGTTTCAGACTTTCGAAAACATCGGCATGTGCATCGGCATGATGCCGATTACCGGTATTCCGTTACCGTTTATTAGCTTCGGTTCGTCTTCGATGATGATTCAGCTGCTGACGGTGGGTATCGTACAATCCATATGGCGGCATCGTTCGGGCGCCGCGTAACCGCTGGAGGGGTTTGCTATGAAAATTCCCGTAGATAAGCTGACCCGCGCTTTTAAGATGGGCGCGTCCGTTAAGAAGGATTCCGATACGCCGGTGCGCGTCTCGGTCTATCTGGATTCGTCCGCCTCGCGCTTTCTGGCCGAGACGGTGCGTGACGCCTTTGTGCCGCAGACGACCTCGGGCATTGTGCGCGTCGAGCGTCTGGGGGAGGAGCGAATTGCTCCAAAGACCGATACCGATGTGGTGCTGGTGCTCTCGTGTGGTTCCGACCGCTTGGAGAGTGCCGTGCAGGAGCTCGTGATCGCCGGCGCGCCCGTGTGCGTGCTTGCCGAGTCTGCTGTGGAGGTGCCGTTTATCGAGGAGTCCACGCCCATGCTCGGCGTGGTAGCGGCAACCGATAAGACGTATCTGCTCGAGACGCTTGCCCGCTGGATTCTCGATCGCACCGATAAGGAAACGGCTTTTGCGGCGAACTTTGCCTTCATGCGCATCGCGGCGGCCAACCGTATCATCACCTCGTGCGCGCTCACCAATATGGCGACCGGTGCGCTGGTGTTTTTGCCGGGCGCCGATTATCCCGTTATGGCGCTGGCGCAGGTGGGCATGCTCTTTGAGCTCGCTGCCGTCTTTGGACGCGGCATTAAGCCTGAGCGCGGCTACGAGGTCGCCGGCGTGCTTGCCGGCGGTCTT
>CABQNF010000244.1 GCA_902465465.1 uncultured Collinsella sp.
CGGGAGGCGCGCCGCTGCGGGAGTGCTAGTCGGTCATTATTGGCGCCGAAGCACCGTCCCGTCCCAGCATCGCCCTCAGCTTCTCAAAGCTCTCCTCGCTCAGGCAGTGCTCCATGTGGCAGCCCTCTTGCGACGCCACCTCGGCCGATACGCCTGCATCCTCCAAAAGCCCCACGAAAAAGCAGTGGCGCTCCCACATTTGGCGCGCGACCTCCAGACCGCGCTCTGTCAGATGAACATCTCGTTTGCCCATTTCGACATAGCCGTTGCTTTCCAGCGTCGCCATGGCCTTGGAAACGCTCGCCTTGGTTACGCCGAGGTACTCCGCAACGTCGATCGAGCGCACGATGCCCTGACGTTCCAACAGAACGTAGATCGATTCGAGATAGTCTTCTCCGGATTCACGTAGGGCCATGGGCCGCCTTTCGCGATGATTGCTAGTTAGCCTTTGGATACTTTCCACGGCTAACTTTACCGCAAAAGTTGCCCATGTCTTACTACTTTGTCTAAAAGTTAGCCGTGTTTCACAAAACGTGCGGGACGAAAACAAAATGGGGACGCCCCGCAAGGAGCGTCCCCAGGCGCCGGGTGACGGCCCGCAGTTACATCAATCCAAAGTGCTTCGCAGCGTTGTAGATGCCGTCGTCGTCCACGGCGGTCGTCACATAGGTCGCCGCAGCTTTCACCGTGTCCTGTGCGTTGCCCATGGCCACGCTCGTGCCCACGGCGGCAAACATCGACAGGTCGTTCTCGCCGTCACCAAAGGCAATCGCCTCGCTCGCGTCGATACCAAGCCGCTCGAACGTCGCCGCCACGCCCAGGTCCTTGCCGCCGTTAGCGGGAATAATGTCGCAGAACAGGTCGCACCAGCGCGTGGTGAGCGAATGCGACACGGCGTCGGTCACGATATGTTCGTCGGCCGGGTCCACAAAGGCGCAGAACTGGTAGACCGGTGCGTCAAAGGCGTGCTCAAACGGCTCCTCGTGGTAGACGATTCCCGCGTTGCTGCCAGCCGTCACCACGCGCTCGGACAGGCGGTTCACAAACGAGTCCTCGCCCTGCATGCACAGCGAGTCGTAGCGCCCCTGCGCCACCTGGTCCACAATCACCGCGACGTCGTCCGAATCGATCGGGCAGCTGCGGTAAACCCCCTCGGCATCAAAGCAGTGCTGGCCCGAAAGCGTAATGTACGCATCCCAGCCCAGGTCGAACAGCCAGTCCGGCATCTGGTAGGTCGGACGGCCCGTGGCGATCACGCACGCAATCCCCTGCTCGTGAAAGCTGTCGAGCACCTGCTGCGCCGACGCCGGAATCCGGTGGGTCTTAAAGCTCAGCAGCGTGCCGTCGATATCGAAAAACGCGGCTTTGATCATTCTCGCCTACTCCTCGCCCTCGAGCTTTTCGCTCGCCTCGAGCCACGCCATCTCCAGCTCGTCCATGGCAGCGTGAGCCTCGTCGATCTTTGCCTGCTGCTCGCCGAGCGCCGTGTAGTTGGTGGGATCGACTTGGGCCATCGCGGCCTCGGCCTCCTCCACGCGGGCGCGCTGCGTCTCCATCTTGCGCTCGAGCGAGCTCACCTCGCGGCGGAGCTTCTGGCGCTCGGCGTTGGACAGGCCGTTGGGCTGACCGCTCGACTTGGGCTTTTCGGCCGCAGCTGCCGCGGCACCGGTGTCGAACGTGCCGGTCTTGGCGCTCGGCGCGCCCACGGGCTCGCCCTCGGCCGTGGCGTTGCACAGGCGCAGGTACTGGTCGACGCCGCCGGGCATATGCGTCAGATGGCCGTCGAGCAGCGCCCACTGCTGGTCGGTCACGCGCTCCATCAAAAAGCGGTCGTGCGTCACCAGGATCAGCGTGCCGGGCCAGCCGTCCAGCAGGTCCTCGACAATCGCGAGCATGTCGGTATCCAGGTCGTTGCCCGGCTCGTCCAGGATGAGCACGTTGGGCTCGTCCAGAATCGTCAGCAACAGCGACAGGCGACGGCGCTGGCCGCCCGAAAGATCGCCGATGCGGCTCCAGAGCTGCTGCGTCGTAAAGCCCAGACGCTCGCAGAGCTTCTCGGGCGAAGTCTCCTTGCCGTCGATGACGTAGTACTTCTTATAGTTGCCGAGCACCTCGCGGATCGTGTCGCCCATGTAGGGCTTGAGCTCCTCGAGCTGCTGCGACAGCACGCCAAAGCGCACTGTCTGGCCAATCTTCACGCGGCCGCGCGTGGGTTCAATCTTGCCCTGGATCACGTCGAGCAGCGTCGACTTACCGGCGCCGTTCTCGCCCAAAAGGCCATAGCGGTCGCCCGCACCAATGAGCCAGGTCACATCGGTGAGCACCTGCTTGGGCGCGCCGTCGGTATCGGCATAGCCGGCATCCACGTCGACCACATCGATAACCTGCTTGCCCAAGCGGCTCACGGCCAAGCGCTTGAGCTCCAGCTCGTCACGCACGGGCGGCACGTCGGCGATCAGCTCACGAGCGGCATCCACGCGAAACTTGGGCTTGGTGGAACGAGCCTGGGCACCGCGGCTCAGCCACGCGAGCTCCTTGCGCGCCATGTTGCGACGGCGCTCCTCGGTAACGGCGGCCATGCGGTCGCGCTCCACGCGCTGCAGCATGTATGCGGAGTAGCCGCCTTCGAACGGG
>CABQNF010000245.1 GCA_902465465.1 uncultured Collinsella sp.
GGCATTACCGGTTCCATCGGCAAGACGACGACCAAGGACGTGCTCGCCGCCGTGCTCGCCAAGCGCTATCGTGTCTGGGCCACCAAGGGCAATTTCAATAACCTGATCGGCATGCCGCTCACGGTGCTTTCCGCTCCGGCCGATACCGAGGTCCTGGTGCTCGAGATGGGCATGAACCATTTCCACGAGATTGAGCGCCTGTCCCAGTCCGCCAATCCCAACCTTGCCATCGTAAGCAAGATTGGTACCTCTCACATCGGCATTTTGGGCAGCCGCGAGAACATCGCCCGCGCTAAGGCCGAGATTGTCCAGGGTATGTGCGCCGCCGGCGACTTCTTGCCGCTGCTGGTTTTGGGCGGCGAGGACGACTTTACGCCGTTCATTCGCGATACGTTCGCCCAGCCTGCTGGTATCGATGTGATGCTGGCCGGTGTCTCGGACGATGATGAGGTCCGTGCCCGCGACATTCGTGTTGATGACGAGGGACGTCCGGTCTTTACGCTCGATTTTGGCCAGGGTGAGACGATCGATACCATGCTTGCCATCCCCGGCGTGCAGTCCGTTCCTAATGCCGTTAAGGCCGCCGCGGTTTCCTATCGCCTGGGCGTGACGCCCGAGCAGATCGATGCTGCCTTTAGGGGCCTCACGATCACCGGTCACCGCCAGGAGATCAAGCGCGCCAAGAGCGGTGCCCGCGTCATCGACGATTCCTATAACGCCAGTGCCGAATCCATGGCTGCTGGCCTCGATCTACTGTGCTCGCTTTCGTGCACGGGGTCTCGCATGGCGATCCTGGGCGAGATGGGCGAGATGGGCGATGAGGCTCCTCGCATGCATGAGCTCGTGGGCGCCTATGCGGCCGCCAAGAAGCTCGACATGCTGGCGTGCGTGGGTGGTGAGCTGGCCCAGCTTATGGCCGATGCCGCGCGCATGATGGGCATGGACGAGGACCGCATCCAGGTGTTCTCCGATTATCAGCAGGTGCTCGACCGCATGGGCGGCGCGCTTGAAAAACATGATGTTGTACTGGTCAAGGGTTCCCGCTTTGTTGAGCTCGACCGCTTTGTGGAAGGTGTGTGCTAGCCCATGTTCGGCAATCCCTCGTATCCAACGTATCAGGCTTTTTTGGGGCTTGGCATCGCCGCCGCCATTGCGCTGCTGCTCATGCCGTGGTGGATCAAGCTGCTCAAGGTCGAGGGTATCGGCCAGCAGGTTCGTGCCGACGGCCCCAAGCGTCATTTGGTTAAGCAGGGAACGCCCACCATGGGTGGCGTTGTCATCCTCGTCGCGATCTCGCTGACCTGCCTGCTGATGGGCAAGCTCACCACCGAGCTCGTGCTCGTGCTGCTCGCCACGCTGGCGACCGGCGTGCTGGGCCTGATCGACGACCTGACCTCCGTTACGCATGGGCGCTCGCTCGGTCTGACGCCTCATGCCAAGATGATCGGCCTGACCATTATCTGTGTCACCTTTACGGTGCTTGCCGTTAACTGGTGCGGCGTCGCCCCCGAGATTCGTTTTCCCGGCGGCCTGACGATTGACCTTGGCGTGCTTTCGACCACCATCTGCGGCCTTTCGTTCCCGTGGCTCTACATTGTCTTTTGCTGGCTGATGATCGCCGGTCTTTCTAATGCCGTGAACCTGACCGATGGCCTTGACGGTCTTGCCGGCGGCACCTCCATGATTGCCATGCTCGCCATGGCTGCCATGGCGTTTTTGCACGGAGACGTGAACCTGTCCATCTTCTGCACCGCGTGTGCCGGTGCTTGCTTGGGCTTTCTGTGGTTCAACTGCTATCCGGCGAGCATCTTTATGGGCGATACAGGCTCGCTTGCCCTGGGCGCCGCGTTTGCCTGCACGTCCATCATGACCAACACCGAGGTCGTCTCCCTCATCATCGGCGGCCTGTTTATCGTTGAGACCCTGTCGGTCATGATTCAGGTTGTCTACTTTCACTTTACGCACAAGCGCGTCTTCCTTATGGCGCCCATCCATCATCATTTCGAAAAGAAGGGCTGGGCCGAGACCAAGGTCGTCATCCGTTTTTGGATTATCGCTGCGGCCTTTGGTGCCGTTGGCCTTGCCCTGTTCTTCCAGTTGGGATAGTGGTCTTTCATGCCTCTTGCTGATGTCTTTAGCCTGCTCGTTTTGGGTCAGGGCAAATCCGGTCTCGATGTCGCCCGCTGGGCGCTGGCACATCCCGAGCGCGTAAGTGCCGTTACCGTGTATGGCGGTGGCACCTCTGAGCCCAATGACGCCACGCGTGCGCTCGAGGCTGCTGGTGCGTCGTTTGTCTATGGGACCGAACAGGTCGAGGGCGCCTATGACGTATGCGTGACGTGCCCGGGCATCTCGGAGTTCTCGGGCTTCTTTAAGGCCGGGCGCGAGCATGCCGCCCAGATTATGGGTGAGCCCGAGTTTGCCTATCGCCTGTCGCCCGATAACTGGATTGCCATCACGGGCACCAACGGCAAGACGACCACCACGTCGCTGACTGATTATCTGCTTAAGGCTGCCGGCGAGGCCAGCGTTGCTGTCGGCAACATCGGCGAGCCGCCGGTCAACGAGATTGACTGCCGAGCCCACAACGAGTGGTTTGTGGCTGAGCTCTCGAGCTATCAGATTGC
>CABQNF010000246.1 GCA_902465465.1 uncultured Collinsella sp.
GGCGTCCACGCGGGCCAGCACGGCGGCGGCCAGCGCCTCGACCAGCGCTTCGTCAGCCACGTCCACACCAAGCTCGCTCAGCGCCGAACGCTCAATATCCACCGTCACGGCACCGAACATGCCCGCAGCACCGGCACCGCCGTTCACGGCAACACGCGCGAGCGACGTCTCAAACGCAGGCGCACCGCACACGATATCGCTCGGCCACTGGATACCCACCTTACCGGCAAGGCCCAGCCCCGGTGTCGACGCCGCGCCCACGAGCGCGTCCATCATGCCCATCGCGGCCACAAACGGCAGGCCGTGGAAGGCATGCATGTTCACATCCGGGCGCACGACCAGCGAAAACGTCAACGACGCCTCGCCCGCGCTCCAAGCGCACCAGCCCGCGGACGCACCCTCGCGGCCCGCGTCACGCGCGGCGTCAAGCTCGGTACCGGCGGCAACAGCATTCATCTCGATCATCTACATACGCCCCAATTCGCCCACGATATGGCCCACGCGGTGCTCGGGCTCCTTGACCTCGACACCGTTGTAGCGGAAGAACCGCGCCGGGTCGTGCATCAGGTCCTCGAGCGGCACCAGCACAAAGTCGCGTTCGCCGATCAGCGGATGCGGCAGGCGCAGCTTTTTGCCGCCGTGGGTCTCGCCGTCCATCCACAGCAGGTCCAGGTCGATGGTACGCGGACCGTTGGCCTTGGCCTTTTTGGAGCGGTCGCGCCCCAGCTCGGCCTCGATCTTCATGAGCTCGTCGAGCAGCACCAGCGGCGCAAGCTCGGTCTTGATCTCGATGACGGCGTTGGCAAACGCGTCCTGGCGCGTCTCGTAGGCAGGCTCGCTCTCGTAAATCTTGGAGGAGTTAGACACGCAGGTGAGTGGAATCTCGGCGATCATCTCGCGTGCGGCGCGGATGTTGTCGCAGCGATGCCCCAGGTTGGAGCCCACGGCCACAAACGCGCGGCGCGGCTGTGGCTTGGCAACCGCCCAGTAGCCGTTCAGGAACTGCGCAAAACCCGCGGCGTCGTGCACGCGCACGATGTTGGCACCGGCCTGGATAGCGCCCAGGCACACGCCAAACGTAGCGGCATCGCGCTCGGCGGCCTCGGTCACGCCCGAGACGGCGCCCACAAAGCGCTTGCGCGACACGGCGCACATGAGCGGATAGCCCAGTGACGCCATCTTGGCAGTCTCGCGCTGGATGACGATGTCCTCGTTAGCCGACTTACCAAAGCCCGGACCAGGATCGATGCAGATGCGGTCGCGCGACACGCCGGCATGGATGAGTGTGCGGGCCTGGTCGGATAGAAAGCCCATGACGCGGCGCATGATGGGCGCAGAATCGGGCAGGGTAAAGCGGCGGAGCTGCGAGGTGGGCACGTAGGCCTCCTCGCGGCGGGCGCTGCGGCGCATCATGGCGGCCAGGCGGTCATTGGACTCCGATGCGGCCTCGGTGGCCTCGGGCGCAGCCTCGGGCGCGGGCGCAACGGTCTCGGCGGCAGCAGCCTGCTCGGCGGCCGGCGTCTCCTGCTCGCTTGCAGGCTCGGACGTGGGCTCCGGTTCGCCAAACGGCAACGAGGGCTGCACCACGCCGCCCGGAAGCTTGGCCTCCGGCTTAGGCTCGCCCAGCAACTTGCCGCGACGGCGGCGAGCCGGCTTCTCGGCCTCACGCGCAGCCTCGGCAGCCGCCTCGCGCGCCTTCTCGGCAACAAACGCCGCTGCCGAGGTATCGAGCTGCACCGTTGCGTGCGTGCGGGCGGGCGCGGCGACCTCGCCGGCATGCATCACGATGACGCCGCAGGTACTCGTCTTAACAAACTCGACCATCTTGGGATCGGTGAAGCCCGTCACGTCGTTGACGATCGAGGCGCCGCAGCGCACGGCCGCCTTGGCAACCGCCACATGACGCGTGTCGATCGAGACGATGGCGCCCTCCTTGGCCAGCGCGCGCACCACGGGCAGCACGCGGCGAGCCTCCTCGTCGGGGTTGACCGGGGTAAAACCAGGGCGCGTGGACTCGCCGCCCACGTCGATGATGTCGGCGCCGGCGTCGAGCATCGCCAGGCCGTACTCGATGGCGGCATCGGGGTCGAAGTGCTCTCCGCCATCGCTGAACGAATCGGGCGTCACGTTGAGGACGCCCATGATGCGCGGACGGTCAAAGCTGAGCTCGTACTTTCCGCACCGCCATGTCTTGCTGTCGTTCGCCATGAACATCCTCCTAAAATGCCCACGCCGCCGAGCTTGGGGAGCTGGCGGCGGGGTCGCTTTGCACTCAGTCTTTCTATTGTATCCGCGCGCGCGGGCTAGAACGCAAACGCGGCCGCGATGTCGCAAGAAATCAGCAGGTCGGCATTTGCATCCTGATCGGTGGGAGCAAGGTTGCATATGGCCAGCGTATCGCCGGTAAAGTATCGCGTAAGGCCTGCCGCCGGATACACCACGAGCGAGGTCCCGCCCACAATGAGGGCATCGGCCGCGGCGATGGCGGCAACGGCACCGGTCAGCACATGCTCATCGAGCGGCTCTTCGTAGAGCACTACATCGGGCTTGATGCGGCCGCCGCACGCGGGGCACGCAGGCACGCCCGCGGCATCCTCGTGCTCGCGCGAGCAAATCCA
>CABQNF010000247.1 GCA_902465465.1 uncultured Collinsella sp.
CTGCGCGAGCATATGGTCACCTCGACCACGCTCTACCTGGGCAACCACGGCAACCTGCTCGAGGATTCCCGCACGGCCTGCCAGCTGGTGCGCTTGGAGCGTCCGCTGCTGAGCGAGGAGGAGTTCGAGCGTATCTGCGCCATCGACCGCGTGGGCTTTAAGACCCGCCGTTTCCGTGCCGTGTACCGCCGCGACGCCGGCGAGGGCGCGCTGCAGGCTGCGCTCAAGCAGCTTGCAAAGGATGTTGAGGCTGCGGTCCGCGACGGCGTGAACATCGTGGTGTTGAGCGATCGCGCCGCTGCGGGTGAGGTGCCCGTGCCGTCGCTGCTCGCCGTGGGCTGCGTGCACAACCACCTGATCCGCGCCGGCGTGCGTACCTTTGCCGACATCGTGGTGGAGTGTGGCGACGCCGTGTCCCCGCACGACTTTGCGGCGCTGGTGGGCTACTCCGCGAGCGGCATCTATCCGTACAACGCGCATGCGTGCATTCGCGACTTGGCGGCGCACGGCGATCTGGACGTGACAGCTGAGCAGGGCATCGCCAACTACAACAAGGCTGCGACCGCCGGCATCGTCTCCATCATGTCCAAGATGGGCATCTCCACGGTGCAGAGCTACCATTCGGCACAGATCTTCGAGGCCGTGGGCTTCACTCCGGAGTTCGTCAACGCGTACTTCGCCGGCACGGTGAGCCGTGTGGGCGGTATGGGTGTCGAGGACGTCGAGCGCGAGCAGAATGAGCGCTACGACGCCGCGCTCGCTATCCTTAAGAGCCCGGCTCCCGATCAGCTGCCCACGCTAGGTCTGACCAAGTGGCGCCCGCTCGGCGGCGAGGATCACCTTATCGACCCGCAGACCGTCTACCTGCTGCAGACCGCCTGCCGCGAGGACAGCTACGACACCTTTAAGGAGTACAGCGCCCGCCTGCACCGCACCGGCCGTGCCGTGCGCCTGCGTGACCTGCTGGACTTTAATGTCAACGGTCGCACGCCGGTTTCGCTCGACGAGGTGGAGCCCGCGCTCAACATCGTCCGCCGCTTTAACACCGGCGCCATGTCGTACGGCTCCATCAGCAAGGAAGCACACGAGTGCATGGCCATCGCCATGAACCGCCTGCACGGCCGTTCCAACTCGGGCGAGGGCGGCGAGGACCCGCGTCGCGAGACCCCGCTGGCTAACGGTGACTCCAAGAACTCCGCCATCAAGCAGGTGGCAAGCGCGCGCTTTGGCGTGACGAGCCGCTACCTGTGCAGCGCCTTCGAGATTCAGATCAAGATGGCCCAGGGCGCCAAGCCCGGTGAGGGCGGTCACCTGCCCGGCAAGAAGGTCTACCCCTGGATTGCCGAGGTCCGTCAGTCCACGCCCGGCATCGGCCTGATTTCGCCTCCGCCGCACCACGACATCTACTCCATCGAGGACTTGGCAGAGCTTATCTTCGATCTTAAGAACGCCAACCCCGGCGCGCGCGTGTCGGTCAAGCTGGTCAGCGAGGCCGGCGTCGGCACCATCGCCACCGGCGTGGCCAAGGGCGCTGCCGACAAGATCTTGATCAGCGGCCACAATGGCGGCTCGGGTGCCGCTGCGCGCGACTCTATCTGGCACGCGGGTCTGCCGCTGGAGCTTGGCCTTGCCGAGGCCCAGCAGACGCTGCTGCAAAACGGTTTGCGCTCACGCGTGGTGCTCGAGGCCGATGGCAAGCTCATGGACGGCACCGACGTCGCCGTCGCCTGCCTGCTGGGTGCCGAGGAGTTTGGCTTTGCGACCATGCCGCTCATCTCCATGGGCTGCCTCATGCAGCGCGACTGCCAGCAGGATACCTGCCCGGCCGGCATTGCCACGCAAAACTGTCGCTTGCGTCGCGGCTTCCGCGGCAAGCCCGAGCACGTTGAGCACTTTATGCTCTTTGTTGCCGAGCAGCTGCGTGAGGTCATGGCGAGCCTGGGCTTCCGCACCATCGACGAGATGGTCGGTCATCCTGAGTGCTTGCGCCAGATCGAGGTCCCGGGCAACCGCAAAGCAAACCTGCTCGATCTGTCGCCCGTGCTGGCGAGCGCGACCTGCGAGTTCGGTGCCCATATTCCGGGCGCCGACGGTCGCCACTTCCTGCCACAGATGGCCGCGGACAGCGAGCTCGACAAGACGCTCGACTCCACGTTGTTTGTGCCCTATACGGCCGATGCCCGTGCGCACCTGCGTCCGATTCGCTTCCGCGCCGATATCGCCAACGTCAACCGCTGCGTGGGCACCATCTTGGGCAACGCGGTGACCAAGGCGCATCCCGAGGGCCTGCCCGCCGGCTCCATCACCATCGATTGCGATGGTTCGGCCGGTCAGAGCTTTGGCGCCTTCCTGCCACGCGGCATTACGCTCAACGTGTGCGGCGACGCCAACGACTACTTTGGCAAGGGCCTTTCGGGCGGCGAGGTGTCGGTGCGCCCCAACCCGCATGCGACCTACAAGTTCGACGAGAACATCATCGTGGGCAACGTTGCGTTCTTTGGTGCCACGAGCGGCCGCGGCTTCATTAACGGTCTTGCCGGCCAGCGTTTTGCCGTGCGCAACTCCGGCGCCACCGTGGTGGTCGAGGGCTGCGGCAACCATGGCTGCGA
>CABQNF010000248.1 GCA_902465465.1 uncultured Collinsella sp.
CACGGCTTGCGTCATATGGCCGTGGAGACCGCCCATGCCGCCATCGCCGCCGCCTCGTCGCAGGCGCCGAGCATTGTGCTGCTCGATCTGGGCCTGCCCGATATGGACGGCGTCAAGGTGGTGGAGTCGGTGCGCGCATGGTCGGGCATGCCGATCATCGTGGTCTCGGCGCGCAGCGAGGATGCGGACAAGATTCGCGCGCTCGATGCCGGCGCCGACGACTACCTGACCAAGCCGTTTTCGGTCGAGGAGCTGCTCGCGCGCATTCGCACGACGCTCAGACGCCTTTCGTATGCGCAAACGGGCGGTGTTTCCTCTGAGGGCTCGTTCGATGCCGGTGAGCTGCATATCGATTTTGATGCCGGCATCGCCACGATGGATGGCGAGGAGCTGCATCTGACGCCGATTGAGTACAAATTGCTATGCCTGCTAGCGCACAACGCCGACAAGGTGCTGACGCACCAGTTTATCCTGCACGAGATTTGGGGCACGGCAACTGAGAGCGATCTGGCGAGCCTGCGCGTCTTTATGGGCACGTTGCGCAAGAAGATCGAGTCCGACCCCGCGCACCCGCGCTATATCCAGACGCACGTGGGTATCGGCTATCGCCTAGTCACCCAAGGCTAGATCGCCAACCACCATCCCACTATGAGTTGCGGTGAAATAATTCCTGTTTGGGCCTTTACCAGGCTTTTTAGGAACTATTCCACCGCAACTTTGTTATTTGCCCTTGGGCTTGCTGGCGTAGAACTTCTTCTTTTTGGGCTTGCCGGCGGGGGAGGGTTTGCCGGCAAAGTTGGACTTGCCGTTGCCGGCCTGCGCGTGCGCGGGCGCTGCCGCACGGGGCTTGCGGGCCTCGGGGTTGCGCAGCTCCTCGACGCGCTCGGCAATTTCCTCGGCGCTAAAGCCGACTTCTGCCATGGCGTCCTCGATGGGCAGGCGGCGCACGATGTAGCAGTGGTGCACCTTCTGGTTGCGTGCGAAGTCCTCGGGGATGGTCTGCGCCGTAATGTCCTCCAGCACGACGCCCGCGCGCGCGAGCTTGCGCGTTTCGGGGCGGAAGCCACGCAGGTTGCAGCTAAAGATGGCGTGGCCGCCCTGTGCGAGCAGGCGCGATACGCCGGCCAAAAGCTCAACATGGTCGCGCTGGACATCCCAGGTGTGGTGGCCCATCTTGGACGAGTTCGAGAACGTGGGCGGATCGACAAAGATCAGGTCCCAGCGGTTGCGCGTCTGGCGCTGGTCGCGAATCCAGGCGAGCACGTCGTCGCGCACAAAATGATGCTGAGGCCCCACAAAGCCGTTCTGGCGCATGTTGCGCTCGGCCCAGTCCAGATAGGTGTTGGAGAGATCGACCGTCACGGTCTCCTCGACGCCGCCATCGGCCGCGTAGCAGGTGGCGGTGCCGGTGTAGGCAAACAGGTTGAGGAAGCGGCGCGCCTGCTTGGCGTGCTCGCGCACCAGGTTGCGGGTGACGCGGTGATCCAGGAAGATACCGACGTCCAGGTAGTCGTCAAAGTTGACGGCAAAGGTAAGGCCGCCCTCTTCGATGAGTGGCAGACGACGGCGTGCGATATTGGCGCGCTCGCCCGAGCCGCCCTTGCCGGCGCCCTGCTTGCCGTACTGCGAGCCGCCGCGCGAACGCATGCGGGCCTTGGCGTGCACATGCTCGGCGGGAACATCTAGGATGCGCGGCGCGATGGCCAGAATATCGAGCATACGGGCCTGGGCCAGTGCGGGGTCGATGGTCTTGGGCGCGGCGTATTCGGCGATGACGAGCCAGCGGCCCGGCGTCTGCGGGCAGCCCTCGTACAGGTCGATGGCGGCGGAGTAGTCGGGCAGGTCGGCATCGTAGACGCGGTAGCAGCTCACACCCTCGCGCTTGGCCCACTTGCGGCGCAGGCGGGCATTCTTGCGCAGGCGGTTGGCGAACTGCTCGGACTCCGGGATGAGCACGGGCAGCGGCTTACCGTCGCCCAGGTCGAGCATGGCGGCAGGTTCGGGCATGGCAGGGGCGGCGCCTTCGTCGTTGGCTTCGTTGGCATCCGCAACTTCGGCCTCGGCATCCGCGCTGGTCGCAGCCTCAAACGCTGCGGCGGCGTGGTCGAGCGAAGGCCAGACTTCGACGGTCGCCTCCTCGTTGTTGGGCATGACGGCGATCGAGCGCTCGGGCTCGGCGTGGAGCGCGCGGGCCAGCAATCCGTCGCGGGTGAGCGCGGCGACCGGCGCCGCGGCAAACTCGGGCGCGCGGCGCAGCTCGCCGATGAGCGTCATGGCGTCGTGCATGAGCGAAAGCGGTGTCTCGGTCGTATCCGCGACCACGGCGGCACCGGCGACGGCGCCCGCGTGGTCCAGCACGGTGGCGGACTTGGCGGCGCAAAAATCGACAAAGCGCTTGTAGCCAGCGCACTTGACCATGCGCTCGGCAGTCTTGCGGGCGGCGGGGTCAACATCCACGGCAACGATGCGCGCCTGGCGCTCGCGTGCCGCCGTCTCGCGCTCGCGCGCCTCGGCACGCAGCTGCTCCCACAGGGCGGCGTCGTGCAGCTGCCAACCCTCAAAGCCCCAGCGCTCGCGGGCGGCCCCCGGGGCGCGGTCGGTTAGGATA
>CABQNF010000249.1 GCA_902465465.1 uncultured Collinsella sp.
CCGCTCCGCGCACCATGCGGCCGCGCTGCAGCTTGGCGGTCTTCGCCAGCACTGAAAGCATCGTCGACTTACCGCATCCGTTGCCGCCCACGATCGCATGCACCGCACCGGCCGAAAACGCCACGTCGAGCCCACGCAGCACCCAACCGCCCGCGCGATTGTAGCGAAACCAGCCTTCCGACAGGGTGGTAGCCAACCCGCCGTGCATTTTTTGGAGTATTCTGCTTCCATCCGTGCGCGGAAAGGCTTCTGAGCCGTTCTCGAGCGACGTTTGCGCCACAAATTCGGACGATTTGTCCAATTCCGAACTTTTTTTCGCGCTCGATACGTCCCCGGGCGGCTCCAGAGAGCCCAAATTGTCCTCACGCCTGCTGAATACTCCGTTTTTTGCACATCGGATGGCACCCCACCCCAACATGTCGTCGGAAAACAGCGATTCTCGGCGTCCCAAAGAAGCCATATCCGCCACCTCGCGCACGCGACCGTCCTCAATCCGGTACGCACACGTCGCGTATTCGAGCATTGGGCGCGGCTGATGCGTCGCCACAACAACCGTGCAGCCCAGCTCGCGATTCACACGAAACAGCGCGTGCAGGAAATTCTTCTCCGCAACCGGATCAAGCTGAGACGTGGGCTCGTCGAGTAGCAGCACACGCGGACGCAGCGCCAGGACGGCGGCAAGCGACAGCAGCTGCTTGCGGCCACCCGAAAGCGTATCGGTATCACGATGAAGCCAGTCCTCCAGACCAAAGAAATAGCTGGTCTCGGCAACACGGCGGCGCATCTCGTCGCGCGACACACCCAGATTCTCTAGGCCAAACGCCATCTCGTGCCACACGGTCTCGCACACAATCTGGTTCTCGGGATCCTGAAACACATAACCCACGCGCTCTGCCGATGCCCGCACGTCCATGTCGGCAACGTTCTCGCCCAGCACGCGCGTATCGCCAGTGCGCTCGCCCGCTGGAGCGATCTCGGGCTTGAGCAGCGACAGCAGCGTCGACTTGCCCGAACCGGTACCGCCAACAAGCAGTGCAAACGCACCTTGGGAAACACGCCAATCAAGCCCCTCGAGCACCGGTGCCTTGACCCCGGGATAGGCAAAACTAAGGCCTCGCACCTCAATCGCCGGCGCGGCCGAGCCATATGCCACACCCGCCGCCGAGCTCCTATCAAACCGAGCCATCAGCCAAACCTCTTCTCATCAATCGCGTGCAATGCGCAAGGCAGCATCATCCAGGCAGCGTACACGACATAGCCCAGCCACGGCGCCGGCACCGAGAGCTGCGGATAAAACGAATACTGCGTCGTCGCGGTCCACGCCACCGCCACCGCGGCGGCGCCAAACAGTACGAGCCCGGCCAGCGCGGCAACGTCACTGCGCCCCAGCCGATACCGCGCATACGTCGTACGACGCGTCGCGGCACCCCACCCGCGCGAGCGCATCGCGTCCGCGCGCTCCAGCGAATCTTCCATGCCCCAGCCCATCAACACACTCGATGCCCGCAAGCGCGAGCGCACGGGGTCGGCCGGCGCACGCCCCGGTACATCAATCGCGTCCTGCACCGCCAGCACCGTGCGGCCGCGGCACAAAAACTGTGGGATAAGCCGCATGCACATCGAGATCATAAGCGCGATCACCGGCGCGGCGTTGCCTAACAGTGCGAGCACCTTGTCGTATTCGAGCATCGACGCCGCGGCCTCAAACCACAGCACGCTCGCCACAAACAGCCCGCCCATGCACAGGCCGTATACCATGCTTTCCAGATACACCGCGCGCATGCCAATACGGAACAGCTCCGTCGAGCCCGAGGCGCTAAACAGCGGATTGACCAGCACGATAATCAAAATCACCGGCAACTGCCAGCGAAGCGCCCCCAACGTGCGCGCAGCACCGCGCGTCGCAAGCCCGTACGCCAGCCCGCCCGCAAGCGACAGCGCGATCAGCACCGGTTGCATCGAGAACATGGTGAGCCCCAGCGTCAGCACTATATAGAGTGCCGGCACAGCCGGATGCGACATCGAGAATGCCGCGACGGGCTCGCCGCCAAACTCCTCTCGTATGTTGTCCACGGGCACCCCCGTCCCCTCGCTCAAACGACAGCTCCGCAGCACCGCCAACGCCGCACGCAAGCAGCGCAAACGCCACGCCGGTGGCGCAAGCCTCAACCGCCGCAAACCAATCGCTACGCGCTCAACATATGCCTGCGGTATCATATTGCGCCGTGTATCGTTTCCAAACACACGTCTCTATAACGTAACAGGAGATCACATGGACGCAACCGCAATTATCCTCGCTGCCGGCGAGGGCACCCGCATGAAGTCGAACCACTGCAAGGTTTCGCACAAAATCCTGGGCAAGCCCATGGTCCAGTGGATCGTCGACGCCACCATCAAGGCCGGCTGCAGCCGCGTCGTGGTCGTCATCGGCAGCCACGCCGACGAGATGCGCGCCCTGATCGACGGCGCCTACGCCAGCAGCGCCACCAAGGTCGAGTGCGTTGAGCAGACCGAGCGCCTGGGCACCGGTCACGCCGTGAAGGTCGCGCTCGAGGCCTGCGGCATCGCGCAAGGCCCCGTCGTCGTGCTCAACGGCGATCTGC
>CABQNF010000250.1 GCA_902465465.1 uncultured Collinsella sp.
GATCACCGAAGGGGTCAGTCTAACCATGCAATCCGTTTTCCTCCGTCCCCGAGGGATCAAAAAACCGCCCCCGAAGGGACGGTTCTGCGCAATTCGTTTTTGCCGCTGGCCTACTCGCCATCCTCCAGTTTGATGAGGATCTTGCGATAGCCACCGTACTCGCCATTAAGCGCCTTGGACACGCGGCTCACCGTGGTGGACGAAGCGCCGGTGCGGGCCTGAACCTCAACATAGGGCTCGCCCTCATCCAGATAGCGCGCGACCTGCAGGCGCTGCGATAAATCGCA
Source organism: uncultured Collinsella sp. (assembly GCA_902465465.1). Classification (GTDB taxonomy): domain Bacteria; phylum Actinomycetota; class Coriobacteriia; order Coriobacteriales; family Coriobacteriaceae; genus Collinsella. The sequence continues at coordinate 288 of CABQNF010000250.1, forward strand.
AATCTCGCGCGGCGTGCAGATATCGGTTAAAAACGCCTGGATATCGTTCTCGTCATCCAAAAGACTAAATGCGTGGACCAGCTGCTTGACATCAGGCTTGTCAAACATGTTCTCGATATTCATCGATCACCGCCAAACCCGCCATAAGGCATCGAAGTTGATACTGACATCGGGCATCGTTCGCCCGTAATATGCAATAAAACTATGCATGGGCTATTTGCCCGTAGCAGTGTAGCACACCACCAAACTAAAGCGACAAGACTCTCTGCCAGCGGCACGTTTTTCAGGACGAACGCCGTTTAGAAACCGAATGCGCACGTAAGCTCCACGAATATTTGAGACAATGGGCGCCCAAACACCGCGGCGCGCCCGCGCAACCATCCAAGTCGCCGCCGCAAGCCGCTTCACGCGACGCCAGCAACCCCGGCGCAAGAAAGGATTCACGCCATGCGCTTTATGCTTAACTGGCTCTTCACCTCGATCGCCATCGCGATCGCAACGTTCCTCGTCCCCGGTATCCAACCCTTCGGCTTTGCCGAGGCCTGGGTCTGCTTTGCCTTTGTGGGACTGTTCCTCAACATCGTCGATTCGTTCGTCAAACCGTTCCTCACGGTCATCTCGCTGCCGCTCACAATCATTACGCTCGGCATTTTCCAGCTCGTGCTCAACAGCTTTATGCTGGAGCTCGCCAGCTACCTGTCGGTCAACCTGTTGGGCGTCGGTATCTCCATCGCCGGCTTTGGCTCGGCCTTTATGGGCAGCATCCTAGTGTCCATCATGCGCAGCATCCTCGATAGTCTTGCCGAGGACTAAAACGGCCATTCCGACCGCGTCCGTCTCAACAGCCCAAAACGAAGGCCGCCCATCGCAAAAATGGGCGGCCTTCTTATTTGTCAATCCTCAGAGGGCAAGAAAATCTACCATTTCCACCCCGTCCCCAAATGGCAGGTGGGCTAGATGACGTAGTCGAAGCCTTCGCTGGGGGCGACGAGCGTATCGAGCGTCACACCGTCGAGGTAATCGTTGATGAGCTTGTCCAGGTTCTTCCACACGTCGAGCGTGGGGCACTCATCAGATCGCGAGCAACCCTTGCAGTCGCCATCCAGGCAGGCGACCGGGGCCAAGCTGCCCTCGGTCAGACGCAAGATCTCGCCCACCGTGTACTGTTCGGGCGGGCGCGTGAGCACGTAGCCGCCGCCCTTGCCACGCATGCCCGAGAGCATATTGGCGCGCACGAGCGTAGCCAGAATATTCTCGAGGTACTTCTCCGAAATCCCCTGTCGCGCCGCGATCTCTTTGAGCGGGATGCGACCGGCCGCCTGGTGCTCGGCCAGGTCAACCATAACGCGCAGGGCGTACCTGCCCTTAGTGGAAACCAACATATATAGTGCTGCCTTTCGGTCTTTTAGTCCGTTGAAATTCTAGCCGAAAAATTGGGTTTGAAAATACCCGTTCCGGTCAAGATGGTTAATCAGCTTGTAATAATCTTCTATTTCCTATTGCATTACTAGGCTTTAGTGTCTACTATGCTTGCCAACAGCTAAACGAACAACCTATAAGGTTTATGGGTTTAGCTGCTAGACACGCCGTAAAACCACACGGCAACCAGCAACTTGAACACTTTGGAGGTTCACCATGAGCAAGGTTTACACGTCCATCGATCAGCTTATCGGCCACACCCCGCTTCTGGAGCTCACTCACTTTGAGGCCGACGAGGACCTCAAGGCTCGCGTGCTCGTCAAACTGGAATACTTCAACCCCGCTGGGTCCGTTAAAGACCGCGTCGCCAAGAACATGATTGACGAGGCCGAGAAGGCTGGCAAGCTCGTACGCGGCGGCGACTACACCATCATCGAGCCCACGAGCGGCAACACCGGCGTCGGCATCGCCTCTGTGGCCGCCGCCCGCGGCTACAAGGTGATCATCACCATGCCCGAGACCATGTCCGTCGAGCGCCGCAAGCTGATGCAGGCATACGGTGCGCAGCTCGTGCTCACCGACGGCTCCAAGGGCATGAAAGGCGCTATCGCCAAGGCCGAGGAGCTGCAGAAGGAAACTCCCAACAGCATCATCGCCGGCCAGTTTGTAAACCCCGCCAACCCCGCCATTCACAAGGCCACGACCGGCCCCGAGATCTGGGACGACACCGACGGCCAGGTCGACATCTTCGTCGCCGGCGTTGGCACCGGTGGTACCGTGACCGGCGTGGGCGAGTTCCTCAAGGAGCAGAACCCCGAGATTAAGGTCGTCGCCGTCGAGCCTGCCACCTCCCCGGTGCTCTCCAAGGGCCAGGCCGGCCCGCA
>CABQNF010000251.1 GCA_902465465.1 uncultured Collinsella sp.
CCTCCACCGGCGTCGAGGGCGTTTGGGCTGCCGGCGACTGCCGTCGCGGTCCTGCCACCGTGGTCGAGGCTATCGCCGATGCCGCCGAGGTCGCCCGTGCCATCGCCGGTGTGGACTTTAACAAGTACGCCGACTGCAACGAGCAGGCCGGCCGCGAGGACACCTGCTACGAGCGCAAGGGGTCGCTGTGCCGCGACAAGCACAACTGCACCAAGACCCGCTGCCTGGGCTGCGGCTCGGTGTGCGAGGTCTGCTGCGACGTGTGCCCCAACCGCGCCAACGTGGCAATTAAGGTGCCGGGCCTGGCCAAGCATCAGGTCGTCCATGTCGACGGCATGTGCAACGAGTGCGGCAACTGCGCCGTGTTCTGCCCTTACCAGGAGGGTCGTCCCTACAAGGACAAGCTCACCCTGTTCTGGAGCGAGGAGGACATGGAGAACTCCGAGAACGAGGGCTTCCTGGCTGTGGACGAGGACCACTTTAAGGTCCGCGTCGCCGGCACGGTCCGCACCGTCTCGGTCGATGCCGTCAACACCGGTCTTCCCGAGGCCGTCCGCCTGACCATCAGGGCTGTGCGCGACAACTATCCGTACCTTCTTAAGAAATAGGCGAGTCTCTTATGGCCAAATCCATTCAACATAACGTGGCCTACGTTGCCTGCGGAAGCGGTTGCGCCTCCGCAGGTGGCGACGCCCGCTGCAGCGAAGGCTGCATTGGCTGTGGCGCCTGCGTTACGGCCTGCCCCCACGGTGCCATCGCGCTGGTCGACGGCGTCGCCCGCGTGGACCGCTCCAAGTGCACGGGCTGTGGCCTGTGCGGCATGGCGTGCCCGCAGCGCGTGATTGCCTTCGTTCCCGGCTACCAGAACATTCTGGTGCGCTGCAACAACACCGATAAGGGCGCCATTGCGCGCAAGATCTGCGACACGAGCTGCATCGGTTGCGGTATGTGCGCCAAAAAGTGCCCTGCCGGCGCTATCCGCATCGAGGACAACTGCGCCCATATCGACGGTGCGGATTGCCTGTCGTGCGGCATGTGCGCCGTCGTCTGCCCGCATGGCGCCATCCACGACCGCACCGGCATCGCCGCTGGCGTGTAGAAGGGAATCACCATGGCACAGGAATTCACTTTTACCGTTAACGGTGTCGAGCGCACAACGACGGAGAATAAACCGCTGCTGCGCTACCTGCGCGACGACCTGCACATTCACTCCGCCAAGGACGGCTGCTCCGAGGGCGCGTGCGGCACCTGCACCATCCATGTGGACGGTGCAGCCGTCAAGGCGTGCGTACTGACCACCGCTCTTGCCGCCGGCCGCAACATCGTGACCGTCGAGGGCCTGCCCGAGGACGTGCGCGAGGCCTTTGTGTACGCCTTTGGCGCCGTGGGCGCCGTGCAGTGCGGCTTTTGCATCCCCGGCATGGTCATGGCGGGCGCCGCGCTCATCGCCGAGGACCCTGAGCCCACCGAGGAACAGATCAAGTATGCCATCCGCGGCAATGTCTGCCGCTGCACCGGCTACAAAAAGATTATCGAGGGCATTTCGCTGGCCGCTGCGGTGCTCCGCGGCGAAAAACAGATCGACGAGAATCTGGAGCGCGGCGATGACTACGGCGTGGGCAAGCGCGCCTTCCGTATTGACGTGCGCAAGAAGGTGCTCGGCGAGGGCAAGTATCCCGACGACATCGACGAGCTCGATCAGCCGGGCCTGACCTACGCCAGCGCCGTGCGCTCCAAGTATCCGCGCGCCCGCGTGCTCTCCATCGATACCTCCAAGGCCGAGGCCCTGCCCGGCGTGGTGGGCATCCTGCGCGCCGAGGACGTGCCGGTCAACCAGGTCGGCCACCTTATCCAGGACTGGGACGTCATGATCGCGGCGGGCGATATCACCCGCTGCGTGGGCGATGCCATCGTGCTGGTGGTCGCCGAGGACGAGGCGACGCTCGAGAAGGCCAAGAAGCTCGTAAAGATTGACGAGCCGCTGGAGCCCGTGCGCAACATTGTCGAGGCCAGGGCCGCCGACGCCCCGCGCCTGCATGACAGTTTCTTTGCCTTTGGCAACACGGTGGAGCTCAAGGACAACGTGTGCCAGAGCCGCCATGTGATGCGTGGCGACGCTGCCAAGGCGCTGGCAGAGAGCGCGTTCACCGTGACGCAGCGCTTTACCACGCCCTTTACCGAGCATGCCTTCTTGGAGCCCGAGTGTGCCGTTGCCTTCCCGTACAAGAACGGCGTCAAGGTGCAGTCGACCGACCAGGGTGCCTACGATACGCGCAAAGAGTGCGCCCACATGTTTGGCTGGGATAGCGAGCCCGAGCGCGTGGTCGTCGAGACCATGCTCGTGGGCGGCGGCTTTGGCGGCAAGGAGGACGTGTCCATCCAACACCTGGCCGCGCTTGCCGCATATAAGCTCCAGCGTCCTGTGAAGTGCAAGCTCACGCGTGCCGAGTCGCTTGCATTCCATCCCAAGCGCCACGCCATGGACGGTACCTTTACACTGGGTTGCGACGCCGAGGGCAACTTTACCGGTCTGGATTGCGAGATCAACTTTGATACCGGCGCCTACGCGTCGCTGTGCGGCCCGGTGCT
>CABQNF010000252.1 GCA_902465465.1 uncultured Collinsella sp.
GGTGCCACCGAAACGATTCCTCTGACTACAAACGTACATGCCGATAAGCAGAACGGGCGCGCGAACGATGCGGCCGAGATTTCCGATGAAGAGGCATACGCCAAGCTCAAGGCAAAGCGTGCCGAACGCCGACGCAAAAAGCTGATTCGTCGCGGTATTGCCGCCGGCGTCGTGGGTGCCGTCGCGCTCATTGCCTTTGTTGCAACCCTTGTTATCAATGTGCAGCCACAGGGCGCTAGCGGTCCTGTGACCGACATAGTGACCGAGGGCACGTTTACCACAACGGTCGAGGCGAAAGGCCAGCTCAAACCCATTTCGTCCTCAGTGGTCTCCCCTTCTGTCGACGGCACGGTCGATTCTATCAACGTGCAGGCAGGCCAATCCGTCAACGAGGGCGACGTGCTTATGACCATTAAAAACGACGAGCTCGATCGCAACGTTACCGAGGCGCAGCGTGCAGTTGCTGCCGCTCAAGAAGACCTCGCCAACGCGCAGAAAGCCGCAGCTACTGCGCAGGCCACCCCAACGACGGACGTCGAGGGAGCTTCCGCAGCGGCTGGCGTCTCCGCCGCATCAGTGGACACGAACGCCGTATCGGCCGCGCAGCGCAGCCTCGCATCAGCCCAGGCAAACCTCGACCAGGCGAACGCCAAGGCCTCCAGTCGCACGGTCACGGCCCCGAGCTCGGGTAGCATCGTGGAGCTCAATGCCAAAGTGGGCGCCACGGTTACAGGCGGCATGATCATGGGCGAAAGCGATACGAGCGGCGGCAAGCAGTGCATGCAGATCGCCGACCTATCTAAGATGAAGGTGACCGTGCAGGTGGGCGAAAAGGACATCGCCAAGATCGCCGTTGGGCAGAGCGCCAACGTCACGTATCCCGCGTTTCCCGATATCGTGAGCCAGGGCACCGTCACGGCTATCGCGTCGGTGGCAAACTCCGACGCCGCCAACGGTGGCGGCGGCAGCGTGACCTTTAACGTCGACATTCTCATCGAGGCGCCCGACGCGCGCCTGAAGCCGGGCATGACGGCCGAGGTATCGGTGGTGACCGAGCAGCTCAACGACGTGGTGATGGTGTCGACGATGGCGCTCATGACCGAAGACGGCGAACACTATTACGTCAACGTGGCGACTGATGACGAGGGCAAGCAAACCCGTCGCGTGAAGGTGACCGTCGTGACGCAAAACGACAACGAAGCCGTAGTCGGCAAGACACAGGTCAAGCGCGACGACCAGGGCAACGAGATCAACCCCAACGTGCCGGTTACCAAGCTGCGCGATGGCGACACCCTCGTCATGGACACCGGAGCGAACGCAACGGCTGACGGCGGCTACAGCGCGGATTCGGGCAGTATGTCTGACGATGAGGGCATGTAATGCGTCCCGTTATCGACATCCGCAACGTACACCGCATCTTTGAGAGCGAGGCGGGTTGCGCCCACATCCTGCACAACGTGAGCCTGGCGGTAGAACCCGGCGAATTCGTCGCTATCACCGGCCCCTCGGGCTCGGGCAAATCAACGCTCATGAACATCCTAGGCTGCCTGGACAAACCGACGGCGGGCGACTACTACCTGCAAGGGCTCAACGTGGCCGAGCTTGACGATGACGAGCTCACCGAAGTCCGCGCCCTGAGCATTGGCTTTGTCTTTCAGAGCTTCAACCTGCTGCCGCGCCTGTCGGTTATCGAAAACGTGATGCTGCCGCTGGCCTACACCAATGTGCCCCGTAGCCAGCGCGAGATGCGCGCCGTGCACGCGCTGCAGGCCGTCACGCTGCCGGTCGACCACTGGGACCACCGCATATCCGAGCTCTCGGGCGGCCAGATGCAGCGTGTCGCAATCGCGCGCGCCCTCGTCAATGACCCGCCCATCATCCTAGCCGATGAGCCGACGGGAAACCTGGACTCCGCTACCGGAGCGCTTGTGATGGAGACCTTCCATAAGCTCCAGAAGCGCGGCAAAACCATCGTGCTTATCACACACGACCCCAGCATCGCCGCCGAGGCCGACCGTGCCGTGACCATCCGCGACGGTCGCATTCACGACGGCGCGTATATTCCACATGCACCGCGGACCCTGCGCAGCGCCGTAGATAGCCTGCCCATGATTTCCGCCTCCACCAACCCGCCGAAAGGAGTGGTGGCATGAGCGCCCGCGATCTCATCCAGGAAGCCCTTCACTCGCTCGAAGCCAACAAGGGGCGCAGCCTGCTCACCATCCTGGGCATTGTCATCGGCATCGCCTCGGTTATCGCCATGACTTCGCTCATCGGCGGTATCCAAAACAGCCTGGTCAACAGTCTGGGCCTCAATGCGGCACGCATGGTGCAAATCTATTCGTCGCAAGAACTCACCGAGTCGGACATCGAGAAGCTTCAAAAACTGGTGCCGCAGATAGAGCAGATCGGCATTGTCGACAGCGCGTATACCGAGTATAAGACTGGCGATAAAAGCTATACCGTCATGGCACAGGGTGTCGATAGCGACATGCTCGGCGCCGTGGGGGCCAGCAAGCTCGTTGCGGGGCGCACCTATTTCCAGGCCGAGTCCCAATCAGGCTCGCGCGTGGCGCTCATCA
>CABQNF010000253.1 GCA_902465465.1 uncultured Collinsella sp.
CGATTGCTTTGGCGGTGCCGAACCCGTACGTGAGCTGGCGACGGTTGAGGCGTTGCGTTTGGTGCGAGGCAGCCTAAATGTTGATGGCGTCTACGTCGCCAATATCGTAAGCGCAAACGAGGGGAGCGACGTGACGTTCCTGCGCGACTGCGCTGCCACGGCACTCGAGGTATTCGCCCACGCCTGGGTGGTCCCGTGTGGCGATGCGGAGTTCGGCGGCGAGGAGAACTACCTGCTCATTGCCAGCGACGGCGACTATGCCTTTGCCGAAGCCGTGCCCTTCGACACCGACTTCCTCGGCACCGTCCTTCACGACAAATAAGTCTCCCCGTCCCAAAAAGACTGGTCTTAGGCGTGGTCGCGCCAGCTGCGGACACGCTGCTTCATGCCCTCTATGTCGAGCACGCCTTCGGCGAAGCCCTTGCGCACGAGCTCCTCGGGAACGTACTCGTCGTAGCGATCAAAATAAGGCACCTCGCCGGGATAGACGAGCTCGATAGGGTCGAAGTCCTTCTCGGCCTCGGCGGCGAGCACCTCAAAGAATGTCTCCTCGTCGGCCTTCATCTTGAACTGCATAAAGTATGGACGCGATGGATCGAGCCCGCGAAGGCCCAGCTCCGCGGCGCATTTAATCTTGAGCATGCGTTCGAGCGCCAAAAAGGCGTAGCTGCCCAGCCAGGGGAAGAGCACCCAGGTGTCGCCTCCCAGGTTAATGAGCGGCTTGGTTCCCGCACCCGAAAGCTTGGCCGTATGGCGAGCCTGCGCCAAGCGGGCCCGCGCGTTACCCATAAGGTACGGATATGCCGTGTGCTCGTTGAGCGCTTTGCGCATGCGTTCGAGTACGTGTGTATTGATGTCGCCGGGGCAGTCGCCAAAGTAGGCCGGCACCCGGCCCTTGACCTGCGTGGCAAAGACAGTGTGGCGCTTCCAGTCCACTTCCTCGACAATCCAGCAGTGTCCGGCGATGGCGATGCGCTCACCGGGCGGGGGCGGATTAACAATCGTGCCCAGCTCGGCTGATTCGCTCCGGACGGTAAACTCCTCGTTTTCCTGGAACACGGCGTAGAACTTAAAGTTGTTAATTATGCGCTCGCCCGCGAGACCCACGATGAGCCCACCGCCTTCGGTGACCTGGATATGGTCGATCTTGATGAGGTGGCGCAGCAACACGCGATAGTCATCGGCCGAGATGCGATGGAAATAGCTGAGCGTGAGCACACGCTGGGCAAGCTCGGCCGGTGTGAGCTCGCCGGTGCTGGCAAGTGTCGACATAGTCTGGTGGTAGAGCAGGCTGTAGGGGAGCCGATCGAGCTCGGGTGGCTCGACCCACTTTTCCTCGCGATAGAGTTGTACGAGCGCGATGCCCTGCAGGAGCTTCCACGGAATGGTCTCGGGCATCATCGTGCGCGGCTCGGGCTCTTCCTCGCGCATGACAAACCACATCTCGGGCGGAAGATCGCGACGTCCCGTGCGGCCCATTCGCTGCAAAAAGGAGCTGACGGTAAATGGCGCATCGATCTGAAACGCACGCTCCAGGCGGCCGATATCGATACCGAGCTCCAGCGTAGAGGTGGTGACGGTCGTTTGTGCCTGTTCCTCGTCGCGCATGAGCTCTTCTGCCGTCTCGCGCAGTGATGCAGAAAGATTGCCGTGGTGGATGAGAAAGCGGTCGGGCTCGTGCCGGCTCTCGCAGTAGCTACGCAGCATGGAGCATACGGCCTCTGCCTCCTCGCGCGAGTTGGCAAAGACCAGGCACTTGCGGCCGCGCGTATGCTCAAAGATATAGCCCATACCGGGATCGGCGTTGTCGGGCGCCGTGTCGGTGGGGTTGAGAAGCGCCTGCTCGGTCGCTCGTGGGATGTCGACTTCGCCCTCGGGGGCCGAGGAAGTGCGACGGTCTTTGGGAGCGGCTTTGCCTCGTGCCCGCTCACGACGTTGACGGCGCTCCTCTTGTGTGAGCTGTCCGCTGTGACGCATGCCTTGGGCGCCGGCGGGCAGTGCCGCGGATGCCGCCTCGATGCGCTCGCACGCAAGCACTTCGGCCTCTTGAGGACCCGTGCTCTCGAATCCCCGCTGCTGTGCCTGGGGACCCGAGTTGTAGAAGTGCTCCATGGAGATGCGCCACACGCGACGCGGTTCCTCAAAACGGGGGATAACGCAGTCGCGTCCCGTTCCCTGCGAGAGAAAGGCACCCGTGCGCTCGGGGTCGCCGATGGTGGCCGAAAGGCCAATGCGGCGGGGCTGCACGCCTGCCATGCGCGAGAGGCGCTCGATAAGACAGAGCGTCTGCCCGCCGCGGTCGCCGCGCATGAGCGAATGAACCTCGTCGATAACCACATAGCGCAAGTCGCAAAACATACGAGGGATTGCCATGTGCTTATGGATCAGGAGCGCCTCGAGCGACTCGGGCGTTATCTGCAAGATACCGCTCGGTTTTTTGATGAGCTTAGCCTTGTGCGACTGCGAGACATCGCCATGCCAGTGCCAGACAGGGATATCGGCCTCTTCGCATAGGTCGTTGAGGCGGACGAACTGATCATTGATGAGTGCCTTGAGGGGGCCGATATAGAGGGCGC
>CABQNF010000254.1 GCA_902465465.1 uncultured Collinsella sp.
AGCGCCCCGCAACCGGATCGTTACCGGTTGCGGGGCGCTTGCGTTTGCCCAGATAAAACCGACCAAAATAAACCTGTCCCTTTTTGGCAGGTTAGTCCCAGAAGCTGTCTTCCTCATCCTCGGACTTGGGTCCGCGGTCGACGTACATCTTATGGGTACGCTTCTCCATTACAAAGGCAAGAATCGCAAATAACAGGATGCCGCCGGCGAAAAGGATGGCAAAACCGGTGCGGGTGCCAAACAAAAAGGAAAAAACTGCGTCCATTGGGTGCCTTCTTGCGTAGTTGAGTTGGGTCGTAAACGCTCATAAGTATATACTTGCCCATACATGTACAAGGTTGCAACCTAAATGGAATGTATATCGCCGGAGGATCTAATGCTTGATATCAAGTTTGTTCGCGAGAACCCCGATGCCATCGATGTCGCCATGGCTAACCGCCAGACGTCTTGGGATCGCGAGAAGTTCTTTGAGCTCGACGACGAGCGCCGTGCCGTCATCACCGAGGTCGAGGAGCTCCAGGCCACGCGTAATGCCGAGTCCAAGAAGATCGGCGCCCTGATGAAGGAGGGCAAGAAGGACGAGGCCGAGGCCGCCAAGGAGGCCGTGCGCGCCGTCAACGAGAAGATTGACGGTCTGGCCGAGCGCCGCACTGCCCTCGAGCAGGAGCAGTACGACTTCATGGCTCACCTGCCCAACATTCCCTGCGAGGCCACGCCGTACGGCAAGGACGAGGACGAGAACATCGAGCGTCGTCGTTGGGGCACCCCGCGCGAGTTCGACTTCGACTTTAAGCCGCACTGGGATCTGGGCACCGATCTGGACATCCTCGACTTCGAGCGCGGCAACAAGCTCTCCGGCAGCCGCTTCACCGTTCTCGGTGGCGCCGGCGCCCGTCTGGAGCGTGCCCTCATCAACTTCTTCCTCGATACGCACACCAGCCGTGGTTTTAAGGAGTGGTGGCCGCCCATCGTCGTCAAGCGTCAGACCATGTTCGGTACGGGCCAGCTGCCCAAGTTCGAGGATGACGCCTATCACGTCTCGGGCGACAACTTCCTGATCCCTACCGCCGAGGTCGTGCTCACCAACCTGCACGCCGGCGAGGTCCTCGACGCCGACACCCTGCCGCGCCGCTACACCGCCTTCACCCCCTGCTTCCGCGAGGAGGCCGGTTCCGCCGGTCGCGACACCCGCGGCATCATCCGCCAGCACGAGTTCGACAAGGTCGAGATGGTCAAGTTCGCTAAGCCGGAGGAGTCCGACGAGGAGCTCGAGAGCATGACCGCCGAGGCCGAGTACCTGCTGCAGCAGCTGGGCCTTCCGTATCGCGTGATTAGCCTGTGCACCGGCGACTTGGGCTTCTCTGCCCGTCAGACCTACGACATCGAGGTCTGGCTGCCGAGCTACAACGCCTACAAGGAGATCAGCTCCTGCTCCAACTGCGGTGACTTCCAGGCTCGCCGCGCCAACATCAAGTATCGCGACCCCGAGAACTTCAAGGGTTCGCGCTACCTGCACACTCTCAACGGTTCCGGCCTGCCGGCCGGCCGCACCATGGCCGCCATTCTGGAGAACTACCAGAACGCCGACGGCACCATCACGATTCCCGAGGCTCTGCGTCCTTACATGGGCGGCCTCGAGAAGATTGAGCCGGTCGCGTAACTTGGTTGCATAGGGGATATGCAAGGGCGCTCCTTCGGGGGCGCCCTATTTCGTACGCAGGTCCATACCATGCCGTGCGGACAGCTCAATAGAAAACACACGAACAACTGTTCTGTATACAGCCATCTACCTGCTATGCTTTTGCTAAATAAGAGCGAGAGAAAGGGGACGCGATGGAGCTGTTTGATGATCGGGTGGTTTTGTTTGAGAGCGACGAGGGCGGGGAGTACCTGCTTGTAACGTGTGAGCCGTCTGGCATGGGCGGCCTGGTGGTTCGGCAGACGAGTGAGGGTCCGTTGACACAATGGTGCTTTGAGGAGTCGCCGCATGTGGTCGAGACCTTTGTGACGCACGAGGGACTTGTGGCGCTGGAGCACTTCTATGGAGTTGGGACTTCCAACCAGGTCGCGCGCATGCTGAGCATCTCGTTTGCCGATTATGATTGTGCCCAGCGGGTGAGATCGCTCCTGAGGGAACTTGATGCCAAGTTCGACGTGATCGAAAAGCCAATCGATCGTACGGGGAACAGCGGTATATGCGGAGCAGCATGACAAAACTGCGTTCCACAAAAAAGTTTGAGATTGTGCTTGACTCCAATAAGCTAAAGTGGTTTTATATGTCTTGCGCTGCGGCGTTACCTCAGCTGGATAGAGGGTCTGACTACGAATCAGAACGTCATAGGTTCGAATCCTATACGCCGCACCAATTGATTTTAAAGCTCCCGGCAACGGGAGCTTTTCTTATATCGCGATGCGTCGAAGATCGCATCAAGTGGTCAAAATGAGTAAAAATCAAATTCAATAACTTTTTTTGAAAAACGCTTGACGATTATTCAGTCCATGTGCATAATAATTAACAAGTCGCGGCGTTACCTCAGCTGGATAGAGGGTCTGACTACGAATC
>CABQNF010000255.1 GCA_902465465.1 uncultured Collinsella sp.
GCCGACGAGGGCTACGACGCCGTGTTCCTGATGGGCGTCGGCGGCACCTGGGACGAGCTCATGCAGCTCGAGTACCTCATGAACAAGTTCGGCGACCGCGACCTCGAGGTCTACCTGATCCACGCCGCCGAGTGGAACGCCATGGGCCACAAGCGCATGACCGAGAAGTCCGTCGTGCTCACCGCCTCCGAGTCCGGCACCACCCCCGAGGTCCTCGAGGCCGTCAAGAAGATGAAGGGCATGGGCGTGCGCGTCTACGCCATGACCAAGCCCGAGGGCCCCATCGGCCAGGCTGTGGGTGCCGAGAACTGCGTCGCCATGGCTTCTGACCATGGTTCGGGCGGCTGCGAGAAGGGCTACTACCTCGCCGACTGCTTCGGCCTGCGCCTGCTCAACCGCCGCGGCTGCTTCCCCAAGTTCGATCTGTTTATCGAGCAGACCAAGGATATCTGGAAGGACATGCTCGATATCCGCAAGCGCTTCGAGCCGCGCGCCGAGGAGCTCGCCAAGAAGTACGCCCTGGCCCCCTACACCATGTTCATCGGCTCCGGCGCCCTGTGGGGCGAGACCATCCTGTTCTCGATGTGCATCCTGGAGGAGATGCAGTGGAAGCGCACCCGCTACATCACCTCGGCCGACTTCTTCCACGGCACCCTCGAGCTCGTGGAGCCGGGCGTCCCGGTCTTCCTGTTCATGGGCGAGGACGAGAACCGCAAGCTCGACGAGCGCGTCCGCGCCTTCCTCAACCGCGGCGTGACCGGCGACACCGACATCAACGTCATCGACACCGCCGAGTTCGCGATCCCCGGCCTTGACGACGAGTTCCGCGTCATCGTCTCCCCGTGGATTTTGACGGTGCTTGTGACCGACCGCCTGGCTCGCTACTACGAGACGGTCACCAAGCACAACCTCAAGTATCGTCGCTACTATCACCAGTTCGACTACTAAAGAAAACGGGTGCGGGAACGTGCCGGGCTATTGAGAGGAACACAGAATGAGACAGTACATCATCGCCAGCCATGCGCACTTCGCTACCGGCATCAAGGAGAGCGTCGAACTGCTCTCGGGCGCTCGCGACAACGTCCACGATCTTTCGATGTTCGTCGATGGCCGCATGGATGTGGCCGAGGAGGCCCAAAAACTGCTGGCAGGCATGTCTGCTGACGATGATGTCGTTGTCTGCACCGACCTCTTTGGCGGCAGCGTCAACAACGAGTTCACCAAGATCGTCCAGACGCGTCCCCGCACGTACCTCGTTACCAACATGAACCTTCCTCTCCTCATCCAGCTGCTGTTCTCTGACGAGTCGGCGCCGGTTGAGGAGACGATTCGCGCCATCGTCGCTGCGGACGATACGCGCGTGAAGTTTGTCAACGATCTTTTGGTCGATGACGACGAGGAAGAAGAGTTCTAATCCGCAGCACCTACTGACACGCCGTAAGACGGCACAAGACCTTTGGGGGGTCACATTATGATTCAGCTACTTCGCGTTGACCATCGCCTGCTTCATGGCCAGGTCGCAGTTTCCTGGGTTCAGGGCCTTGGCTCCAACTGCATCTTCTGCGTGGGCGATAAGGTCGCTAACGACCCGGTGTGGAAGACGACGCTTAAGATGGGCAAGCCTGCCGGCTGCAAGCTCGTCATCAAAGATATGGAGCATGCAATCGAAGCTATCAACTCGGGCGTGACCGACAAGTACAAGATGATCATCTGTGTCGCCACTATTGCTGAGGCAAAGCAGCTTGTTGAGGGCTGCCCGCAGATCAAGTCGGTCAACCTGGGCAACACCAAGCCCAAGGACGAGAAGCGTCCCGATGCTCGTCAGGTCTCTCGTCAGATCTTCCTGACCGCGGCCGAGGAAGCCGATGTGCGCGAGATGCTGGATCGTGGCGTTGAGGTCGAGATTCGACCCCTGGCCGATGACCCCAAGGTTGACTGCGCCAGCGTGCTCTAGGCGTTCAATTTCGAAGAGTCTGAGCTCTTCGTAGTGTCCTATTAGGAAAGGGGGATATATGCTTACCCAAGCAATCCTCATCGGACTTATCGCCGCATTTGGTAAGTTCGACTTCCAGCTCGGTACGCTCTATGCGTTCCGCCCCATTGTCCTGTGCCCGCTCGTGGGTCTGGTGCTGGGGGACCTGCAGTCCGGCCTCGCGATCGGCGCCAGCTTGGAGCTTCTGTTCATGGGCTCGATCTCCATCGGCGCCTACGTGCCGCCTGATGAGACGATCGGCGGCGTGCTCGCCTGCGCCTTCGCTATCCAGCTGGGCCAGAGCACCGAGGCAGCCATCGCGCTCGCTATGCCCATCGCCACGCTGTGCCTTGCCATCAAGAACATCCTCAACGCCGCCCTGCCGATTCTGGTTGACCGCGCTGATGTCTTCTCCAGCCAGGGCAACCTTAAGGGTGTCTATGCGATGCACTTCCTGATCGGTTTGACCGGTATCATCATGGCGTTCCTGCTGTGCTCGCTGTCGTTCTATCTGGGTGCTGACGCCATCCAGGGCCTGCTCGACTTCATCCCGCCCTTTGTCCTTGCTGGCTTTGGCGTT
>CABQNF010000256.1 GCA_902465465.1 uncultured Collinsella sp.
TCACGGCCTCCAGCAGCAGGCCGCCGCCGGCGCACGAGGCGTCGACCAGCGTGGGCAGGGCTTCATTCTCGTAATCATCGGCCGTCAGCTCGCGCTCGCACAGTGCGGTCCAGCCGACCTGCGCCAGCACCAGAGCGGCGTAGTCGGGGCGCAGCACGTGTGTGCCCTCGCCGGCGCGGGTCGCGGCAGGCGGCAGGCGTTTGAACAGCGGGTCGCCCGAAAGGTCCAGGCTTATGCTCGCGCGGCGCTGACGCAGCGAAAGCAGCAGGTGAACGTCGGGGTCGGCGGCATCGACATCGGCGCGACGGCCCGTGGTCTCGGCCAGGCGGTCGCACAGCGCGTCTTTGGCGCGCAGGGCAGAGAAGTGCGTGTTGCGCAGCTGCTCGGTCACGCCGCGGGCGGTAATGGCGATGGTGGCGCCGGGGCGGATGATGGTCTCCCAAGCGATGTCGTAAACGCCGTCGTACAGCTCGTCGGCATCCTGCGCCTCAAAGCGCCCAAGCACCACAAACACGCGGCTCGCCAAGCGTGACCACAGACAGGCGCGGTAGCCTTCTTCAAGCTCGCCCTCAAACGTGGCGCGGCCCTTCAGGCGGCGGACATGCGAAAGCCCGAGGCGTTTAAGCTCATCGGCGAGTGCGGACTCAAAGCCCTCGGGGCAGCTTGCGTAAAATTCCATGGGTGACCTCTCTGGTTGCGTCGCTCCATTATATGATGGATACTTCGTTTACTCTCGCCCCCGAAAGGAACCCATATGATTGATGCGTGCCCCGATTCCGCCGTGCTCTTTTTTGACGTGGACGGCACGCTGACGTCGTTCGATCCCGACAACATGACCGACAAGGACTTTTCGGCGGTTCACCCCTCGCAGGCGGTCGTCGAGGCGTTTCATCGTCTGCGCGACGCGGGACACCATGCATTTATCTGCACGGGTCGTCCCTTGTGGCTGATTGCCGATGGCCTGCGTGCTTTGGAGCCTGCGGGTGTCGTTGCCATGGCGGGAGCGACGCTCGAGGTCGAGGGCCGCGTGGTACACGAGGACTGCTTTGACGAGGACGTTATCGAGGAGCTTGCACGCCGTATGGCAGCGGCAGGGATTGAGGCCTTTTTCGAGACCAACGTGGCTACTTTTGCCCTGGAACCCGCGGGTGTTGAGCAATCGTCTCTGATCGGCACTTCTGTGGTGCACAGCGCCGAGGAAATGCGCGTCGACGGCAGTCTGCGCGTGGGCAAGGTGTGCCTCAATGTGCCCAGTTTGGCTCGCGTAGCCAACGATGACGGTTTTATCGATCGCGAGTTTGAGCTGTGCAACACCGGTGGCCAGAATCGCGAGCTGAGTCCCAAGGGCATTGACAAGGGCGTAGGCGTGGCGCGAGCGCTGGCGTATCTGGGCCGCGAGGGAAATGCGCGCACCTTTGGCTTTGGCGATTCGGGCAACGACCTGGGCATGCTCGCCGCCGTCGAGACAGCCGTGGCCATGGGTAATGCCATGCCCGAGGTCAAGGCGGTCGCCGACTACGTGACCGACGATGTCGCACACGACGGTACCGTCACAGCGATGCAGCATTTCGGCCTCATCTAATGAATCCCGCGTTCTGACGTTTGCTCAAACTGCGACTCTTTGCTTTTGCATACACAATCGATTTATCAATCCAAACACTGAGGTGTTTATACCGTTCGCCGAGAAGATAAAAAACCGCAGCTCACGCCTTGATAAACGTAGGTAAAGTGTTTAGCAGTTTAACGCCCATGTGCAAGCGAAAGGAATCAGGCAGATGGCAATCAAGGTGTTCGCTGACGGTGCAAACCTCGAGGGCATGCTCGACATGTACGAGAACGGCAACGTTCAGGGTTTCACGACCAACCCGTCCCTTATGAAGAAGGGCGGCGTGACGGATTACCGCGCGTTTGCCAAGGAGGTCCTGGCCCACATCACCGATGTATCCGTGTCGTTTGAGGTCTTTGCCGACGACGTCGAGACCATGGAGGTCGAGGCGCGCGAGATTGCTACCTGGGCCGAGAACGTCTACGTCAAGATTCCGTGCGTGACCACCAAGGGCGAGTCCACCGCCGAGCTGGTGCGCAAGCTTTCGGCCGACGGCATCAAGGTCAACGTCACCACCATCTTTACGCCTACGCAGGTCGATGAGATGGTCGAGGCCGTTGACGCCGAGACGCCGTCCATCATCTCGCTCTTTGCCGGCCGCATCGCCGACACCGGCGTCGACCCCATTCCGTTTATGACGGAGTCGGTCAAGAAGGCCGCCGCAAAGCCCAACTGCGAGGTCCTGTGGGCGTCCACGCGCGAGCTCATCAACATTTACCAGGCCGAGGCCTGCGGTTGCCAGATCATTACGGTGCCCAACAGCATCCTGGCCAAGCGCAAGAACATTGGTCGCGACCCGTACGAGGTCTCGCTCGATACCGTGCGCGGTTTTGCCAAGGATATCGCGGCGCTCGGTTTCCATATCCTGCCGTAGCGCGAACACCGACTGTACCGTGGGCTGTTCGCCCCGGCCTTTCCTTTCCCTATCGC
>CABQNF010000257.1 GCA_902465465.1 uncultured Collinsella sp.
TTGGCGGCCTCGACTTCCTGGGCGCGGGCCTCGATCACCGAGGCGAGCTGCTTGCGGACCATGGCGACATAAGCGTCCTCCAAGGTGGAGGAAGCGGACTTAGCGGGAATCTTCATATCGGCGAGATGACCCATCAGTTCCTTGGAGGTCATGCCGAACTCTTTGGCCAGGGTGGACACACGGACTTTTGCCATATGACTTCACCTACCCTTTCTGGCACCTTGGGTGCCTAGAGACTGAACGAGCGTGGGAGACGCGCCGGGACCCGCCCGGCGCGACCGCGCGCTAGATCAGGTCCTCCGCATCATCGAAGGCGTCGGTGTCGTGGACACCGCAGAAACGGGAGCCGGGACGAGCCTGGTTGCGGCACTGGATGCCGTCCTCGGACACATACTCGCAGCGGCGGACGTCCTCGTCCTCCTCGTCACCGATCAGGTCGGCGGCGGGCTCCTCGTGAACGGGAACGTTCTTGAGGATGTCGGCGGCAAGGGTCTCGGACTTGATGTCGATGTGCCAGCCGGTCAGGCGCGCGGCGAGGCGGGCGTTCTGGCCCTCCTTGCCGATGGCGAGGGACAGCTGGTCGTCGGGCACGATGACACCGGCGTAAGCCTTCTCCTCGTCGATGAGGACGCGGGTGACCTTGGCAGGCGAAAGGGCGTTGGCAACGTAGACGGCAGGATCGGCATCCCAAAGGATGACGTCGACGCGCTCGCCACGGAGCTCGCCCACGACAGCGCGAACACGGCTGCCCTTGGGGCCGACGCAGGCGCCCACGGGATCCAGACGGTCGTCGAGCGAGTGGACGGCGACCTTGGAGCGCTGGCCGGGCTCGCGGGCGATCGACTTGATCTGGACGGTGCCCTCATAGATCTCGGGCACCTCCTGCTCAAACAGACGACGCATGAGCTCGGGGTGGGTACGGGAGATGACAATCGGCGGACGGCTGTGCTCGCCACGAACCGGCTGCAGGTTGGAGTTGGGGTCGCGGACGTCGATGATCACGGCCTTGATGTGCTGATTGTGCAGGTAGCGCTCGCCCATCGGACGCTCGTTGCGCTCGTTCTCGTAACGGCGCTGGTCGAAGTGCGGAAGCTCGGCCTCGACGCCCTCGCGGATCTTAACGATCGTAAAGTCGGGAGTGGACTGCAGCACGGTACCGCTGATGAGGTCACCGATGCGGCCGGAGAACTCCTCGTAGATCTGCTCGCGGGCGGAGTTACGCACGATGGCGTTGATCTCGGCCTTGGCGTGCTGGGCAGCGATGCGGCTCGTGTTCTTGGGGGTAACGTCGATCTCCTCGAACTCGGTGAAGTTGCCCTCCTCGTCCATGGAATCGTCGATCGGCTCCAGGCGGTAGACGTAGATCTTGCCGGTGGTGCGGTCGATGGTCACCTTGGCGCCCCACTCAAGATGCAGGATCTCGGCATAGCTCTTGGCGAGCGACTGCTCCAGGCGGTCGATCAGGTAGAGCTGGTCGATGTGCTTCTCCTGGCAAAGCTCCATCAGGGCGGACATCATGTCGGATGCTGCCATCTTACTTTCCTTCCTTCGCGGGCTTGAAGTCGTAGGTGGGCTTCAACTTGCACTTTTTAACATCAGAGAAATCGAGGGTGACGGACTCGCCGTCCTCGAGCTCGAGGGTCACGTTCGCCTCGGTGGCGGCGGCAATCTTGCCGGCGTACTTGCGACGGCCCTCGGTGGCGGTGGAGGTGAGCTCGCAGTTCTCGCCCACAAAGCGGGCAAAGTCGCACGGGCGGCGCAGCGGGCGCGCCATACCCGGGCTCGACACCTCAAGCGTATAGCTCGAAGAGATGGGGTCGAGCTCCTCAATCACATCGCCGACCCACTTGGTGTTGGCCGTGACGTCGTTGAGCGACAGGCTCTGACCCTCGGCACCCTCGATACGCACACGCACGCAGGGGGCCTTGGTGGCACCCACGAGCTCGACGTCGACGATGTCGATATCGTGCTGGGGAGCGACGGCCTCGAGCGCGTCGATGATCGCCTGCTCGGTCTTGGTCTTGACCATTGCGGCACCTCCATCCATACAAAAAAGAAGCGGGGCCGAAACCCCACTTCTTTCAATTACAACTTCATTTGCAAGCAAACTATACCAATAGCTGCGGAAACGTGCAAGCACAGTACGAACCTGCAGGTCAGCGTGCGCACAGCTTCTCCACAAGAATAGGACAATTGACCGCAGACATCAGGGCAGGTACATGAAAAACGAGGGACGACCCAACCGGATCGCCCCTCGTCTTTTATGCGTCAGCTAAGCGCGCAGCGCTTACTTGGCCACCAAGTTGACCAGCTTGCCGGGCACGCAGATGGCCTTGACGACCGTCTTGCCCTCGAGCCACTTGGCGGCGGCGGCCTCGGCGGCAGCCTGCATCTCCTCGTTGGAGGCATCGCGGGCAACGTCGACGCGGCCGCGGACCTTACCGAGCACCTGGACCACGATCTGCACCGTGTCCTCAACGGACTCGGCCAGGTCGAACTCGGGCCAGGCGGCGG
>CABQNF010000258.1 GCA_902465465.1 uncultured Collinsella sp.
GTGGACCTGTGACCTCACGCACGAGTACATCTCCATCAACGGCGACTACCGTTCCTAGATTCCAGGCACGCTGCGCATCTTGCCGCATTGCGGACAGCGGAGCACGGCGTGATAACGATACGAAAGACGAGGCAGATTATGAAATTCGCACGCGATTGTCGTTCGAGCGAATCCAACGAAGCAACCGCGCAGCTGCTGTTCGAAGCGCTGCCGTGGATTAAAAACCTGACCGGCAAGACGGTCGTTATCAAATATGGCGGAGCGGCCATGGTCGATGAGCAACTGCGCCGCGATGTGATGAGCGACATCGTTTTGCTCAAGATTATCGGCATGCGCCCCGTCATCGTGCATGGCGGCGGCAAGGCCATCAACGAGGCGCTGAGCCATTACGATATTCCCGTCGAGTTTAAGAACGGCCAGCGCGTGACCACGCCGGCGACTATGGATATCGTGCGCGAGGTGCTGGGCGGCAAAGTCAACCAGGAGCTGGTTGCTGCCATCAACCACCACGGCAACCTGGCCGTAGGCGTGTCGGGCAGCGATGCCGGCACGCTCATCGCCGAGCCGCTCGACCCCGAGCTCGGTCGCGTGGGCAAAGTGACGCACGTCAACACCGACTATATCGAGCGCTTGCTCGATAGCGAGTACATCCCCGTCATCGCTACCGTCGCAGCGGGGGAGGACGGCGGATTCTTCAACATCAACGCCGATACCGCCGCCGGCGCCGTTGCGGCGGCGCTCCACGCGCACAAGGCGATCTTTTTGACTGACGTCGACGGCCTGTACAAGGACTTTAGCGACAAGGACTCGCTTATCTCCAACCTGACGCTCGACGAGGTCAACGAGATGCTCTACGGCGGAGAAGTCGACAAGGGTATGATTCCCAAGCTGCGCGCCGCCGTCGATGCGCTTGCTGCTGGCGTGTTCCGAGCCCACATCATCAACGGCACGACGCCGCACTCGCTGCTGCTGGAGCTGCTGACCGATGCTGGCGTCGGTACCGTGATCCACTCCACCGAGACGGCCTACGAGTTCGATACGCATCCGCATCCGCTTTCGACGTTTGCGGCGCGTCTGACCGAGAACCTCGACGAGGTCGAGAAGCTCCAGACGGTCTAGCCGGCTCGAAATTGCTACGCCATTACGCCCACAGTCCGCGCTACCTGGCGCTTAACGAAAGGTATCTCATGTCACTTGCAGCACAACAATCGCTCGAATCCCACTACGTCATGCACACCTTTGGTCGCTCGCCGGTCGAGTTCGTCGAAGGCCACGGCATGAAGCTCACCGGCGACGATGGTCGCGAATACCTCGATTTTCTTGCCGGTATTGGCGTGTGCAGCCTGGGCCACGGCAATCCGGCAGTGCTGTCGGCGCTCGAGGCTCAGACCAAGAGGCTCCTGCATGTCTCCAACTATTTCTACATCGAGCAGCGCGGCCAGGTCGCGGCGCTGCTGTCCAAGCTCGCTAACGATGATGCGGACGGTGCACGCGTGCTTGCCGACGCGATTGCCGCCGGCGATGAGACCACGGCCGCTGCGCTCGGTGCCCCGGCTGCGGACGAGCAGGTGTGGGAGACGTTCTTTGCCAATTCCGGTGCCGAAGCCAACGAGGGCTCGATGAAGCTCGCGCGTCTGTACGCCAAGCGTGCTGGTAACGGCGGCAACACCATCGTGTGCATGCGTGGCGGCTTCCACGGCCGTACGCTCGAGACCATTGCCGCCACCATGCAGGATTGGCTACAGGACAGTTTCCGTCCGCTGCCGGGTGGCTTTGTGGCCTGCGCACCCAACGATGTGGATGAGCTGCGTGCAATCTTTAAGCAGTTGGGCAGTGAAATTTGCGCCGTGATGCTCGAGCCGATTCAGGGCGAGAGCGGTGTGCACCCCATGACCGAGGAGTTTATGGCTACGGCGCGCGACTTGGCGCACGAGGTGGGTGCCGTGCTTATTGCCGACGAGGTCCAGTGCGGAATCTTTCGTACGGGTAAGCCGTTTGCGTTCCAGACCTATGGCGTGGAGCCCGACATCATGAGCCTTGCCAAGGGCATTGCCGACGGTGTGCCTATGGGTGCCGTGGTAGCAAAGAAGGAAATCGCCGACGTCTTTAAGCCCGGCGATCATGGTTCGACCTTCGGTGGCAGCTGCTTGGCCATCGCGGCGTGTGCCGCGACGCTCTCCGCGCTTGTGCACGGCGATTATGCCGAGCATGCTGCCAAGGTTGGCGCCTATATGGAGCAGGCGCTGGCTAAGCTTCCGCATGTGGTAGAGGTGCGTGGTCGCGGCCTGATGCTCGGCTGCGATTTGGATGATGCCGCGGGTGATGCACACGACGTCGTGGCCCGTGCATTGGGGGCTGGTGCCGTGATCAACGCTACAGGCGCACATACGCTGCGCTTCCTTCCGCCGCTCGTGTGCGAGGAGGCCGATGTGGACAGCCTGATCGAGATCCTGGCGGGTGTTTTGGCCTAACACGGCGCAATAACTTAATTTGGACCGGGTTCCGGAC
>CABQNF010000259.1 GCA_902465465.1 uncultured Collinsella sp.
TCGCGTGCGCCTTGGCATGCACGGTGTCGACCCCAGCAAAATCGTGACCGTCGATATGTGTCCGCTGTTCGATAAGCGCTTCCCGAAGGCACTCAAATCGGTCGTCGGCGCACTCAACTATCTAAGCGGCAGCCATGACTTGGGGCTCGAACGCGTGGGCATTCGCGCGTCGCGGCGCACCAAGGCACTCGAGGTCGCACTCTGGACGCCCACGGGCTCCTTCCCTCGCTCGCAGGTGTCGCGCGTGTTGGCTGATGCCGCGCATCCCACGAGTGTGGTGCGCGTCATGAGCAAGGGCGAGAAGAAAGCCCGCCGCGTCTCCAAGGTGGAGATGCTCGCCGGTGAGGGTTCCTGGACCGAGAACATCGCCGACGGCCAAATGCGTCTTTCGGCCCCGTCGTTCTTCCAGGTCAACACCAAGGGTGCCGAGATTTTGATCGAGCTTGTCATGGAAGCGCTCGACCCGCAGGAAGGCGAGCTTGCCGTGGACCTGTACTGCGGTGCCGGCACCTTTACCCTGCCGCTCGCCCGCCGCTGCGACTTTGTCGCTGCAGTCGAGGCCTACGGCCCCGCCGTGCGCGATCTGCGCCGTAACCTGGAAATCAACAAGCTCGATAACGTCGACGTCATTGGCGGAGACGCGGTGCGCGAGTTCCCCGACCAGGATGCCGACATCTTGGTGGTCGACCCGCCGCGCGCAGGCCTCGCCCCCGAAGCCGTCGACCTTATCGCCAGCACGAGCGCTCGCGATGTCGCCTACGTGAGCTGCGATCCGGCCACCCTGGCGCGCGATCTCAAACGCTTTGTCGAAGAAGGTACTTTCTCTCCCGTAAAGATCACGCCAGTCGACCTGTTCCCGCAAACCTTCCACTGCGAGACCGTCGTCCACCTTAGGCGCAACTAGCCACTTAATCATTGCTCAAAAAATCATTGGGAAATCGAGCGTGGCAAGCGGAGGTCTTCGGGGTATAAGACGGCTAATTGTATGCCGCCTATGAAAGGAACCCTCATGCCCAGCGTTGCCGTTCTCGCCGCCGATGGCTTTGAAACTATTGAATGCTTGACCATGGTCGATGTCATGCGTCGCGGCGGCGTGCGTGCCACGCTCGTCTCGATCATGCCCACGCGTGAGGTCGTAAGCTCGCTGCAGATCCCCGTGACCTGCGATGCGCTCTTTGATGAGATCAACTTTGACGAGTACGACTGCGTCGTGCTGCCCGGCGGCCTACCCGGTGCCACCAACCTGCGCGCCGATCAGCGCGTCTGCGACGTGGTCTGCGAGTTCGCCGCGACCAAGCACGTCGCCGCCATCTGCGCCGCCCCGTTTATCCTGGGCGAGCTCGACCTGCTCGAGGGGCGCCACGCCACGTGCTTCCCTGGCTTTGAGAAAAGCTTCCCCGAAGGCGCCTATACCGGCGAGAAGGTCACGCAAGACGGCAACATCATCACCGCCAGCGGCATGGCCCAGTCGCTCCCCTTTGCGCTTGAGCTGCTGCGCACGCTCGCCGGCGACAAGGCCGTCGAGAAGGTCGCCGAGGGCATCCAACTATGATTTTGGCTTCGCAATCGCCGCGCCGCATAGAGCTGATGCGCGAGGCAGGGTATGACATTCGCGTGATTCCCGCAGATATCGACGAAACGCCCTTTGATGGCGAGGCCCCGCTCACGCTTGTCGAGCGCTTGGCACGCGCCAAGGCGGCTGCCGTTGCTGCCGAGTATGCCGAGCCCAATGAGCTGACGGTCGCGGCCGACACCATCGTCACCTTTGACGGCAAGATTCTGGGCAAGCCGGCAACCGAGGACGAGGCGCGCACCATGCTCCGTGAGCTTTCGGGCCGCACGCACCAGGTCGCAACCGGCGTCTGCATCGTTAAAGCCGGCGACGCTACAGCCCCGCATGCCGCCGAGAGCCTATCCTTTGTCGATGTGACCGACGTGACGTTCTACGAGCTCACCGACGAGCAGATCGAGCGCTACGTCGCCTCGGGTGAGCCCATGGACAAGGCCGGCGCCTACGGCATTCAGGGCACAGGCGGACGCATGCTCGCGCACGATATTTCGGGCGACTTCTATAACGTGGTGGGCCTACCCATCGCCCGCGTCGCGCGCGCGATTCAAAAACTCTCGTAATTGCATCTGGCGCTGGGTATTCCCCAGCGCCTACAATTTTGGCGTACCGTACGGATCCCGACCGG
Organism: uncultured Collinsella sp.; assembly: GCA_902465465.1. GTDB lineage: Bacteria > Actinomycetota > Coriobacteriia > Coriobacteriales > Coriobacteriaceae > Collinsella. The sequence continues at coordinate 2,196 of CABQNF010000259.1, forward strand.
GCACAAGGCGCGGCGGAAAACCGATAGGAGTTAAACATGGATACACTGCTCGAGGCCATTGACGTCTGCGATGTCGATGGCTTTTGCTATGGCAACTATACGGACGAGGAGGCCGGCACCGGTTGCACCGTAATCGTGGCACCCGAGGGCGCCACCGGCGGTGTTGACGTTCGCGGCGGTGCTCCCGCTTCGCGCGAGACCGACCTGCTGCGACCTGAGAACACCGTCGACAAGGTCCACGCCGTCTGCCTTTCGGGCGGATCGGCCTTTGGCCTCGAGGCTGCAAGCGGCGTCGCTCGCGAGCTTGAGAG
>CABQNF010000260.1 GCA_902465465.1 uncultured Collinsella sp.
ATACGAAGGAATCTACCTGTGAGGTGGCGGAGCGATAGCTATTTACTCCGCCCCAACGATTAGCAAGTGGGATATTCGCCTTCCCAAACAATGCGGCGATACTGGTCGGGATCCGTATCGCCCTCGGTGGAGAAGCAGAGCACGGAGCTCGTCTTGTCCAGGCCGATGAGTTCCTTGAGCTCGGCGTACTCGGGATCGAGCATGAGGGTCTCGACCAGGCCGGTGGTCACAGCGCCGGACTCGCCGGAGATGACGCGCGGGTCGCCCTTCTCGGGAGCGCCCAGGGTGCGCATGCCGCGAGCGGTGACCCAGTCGGGGCAGGACACGAAGGCGGTGGCGTGGTTGCGCAGGATATCCCAGCCCAGAATGTTGGGCTCGCCGCAGCACAGACCGGCCATGATGGAAGGCATGTCGCCGTCCACGATGCGCGGATCGCCGTCGCCGGCGGCAGCGCCCTTGTACAGGCAGGCGGCAGGCGCGCACTCGACCACGACGAAGGTGGGCGGGTTATCGGGATACAGGTTGGTGAAGTAGCCCACCACGGCGCCGGCGAGCGAACCCACGCCAGCCTGGACAAACACGTGCGTCGGGCGGTTGATGGCCATCTCGCGCAGCTGCTCGGCAGCCTCGGAAGCCATGGTGCCGTAACCCTCCATGATCCAGGACGGGATCTTCTCGTAGCCCTCCCAGGCGGTGTCCTGAACGATGACGCCACGCTCGCAGGCGTCAGCCTCGGCGGCGGCCATGCGCACGCATTCGTCGTAGTTGACCTCTTCGATGGTCACCGTGGCGCCCTCGGCGGCGATGTTATCGAAGCGGGGCTTGGTAGAACCCTTGGGCATGTGCACGACGGCCTTCTGGCCCAGCTTGTTGGCAGCCCATGCCACGCCGCGGCCATGGTTGCCGTCGGTGGCGGTAAAGAAGGTAGCCTGGCCAAAGTCCTTGGCCAGCTGATCGGAAGTCAGGTAATCGAAGGTGCACTCGGCAACGTCCTTGCCGGTCTCGTCGGCAATGTAGTTGGCCATGGCAAACGAACCGCCCAGAACCTTAAAGGCGTTGAGGCCAAAGCGATAGCTCTCGTCCTTAACGCACAGGTTGGACAGACCCAGGCGCGCAGCCTGGCCGTCCAGGCGGGCAAGCGGAGTGACGGTGTACTGGGGGAACGACTGGTGGAAGGCGCGGGCCTTCTTCACGTGGTCGAGGCTCATGATTCCCAAGTGCTTGTCATCGCTCTTGGGCATCGTGTTGCCCGCCCACTGGATCTTATCGGCCATACGGTGAACTCCTTAAGTCCTCTCTTGCCGGCCCCCGCATACGCGTTTCAGCCCATTCCCATTCATACGACTGAACTTTTATGTGGATGCCAAACAAAAAGTTTGTTAGTAATGTTCTATCACACTTTTTGATTGGCAAACCTAACAAATTGTTTGTTGCCGTAATCGGTACTTTTTCGCCGCCGAACGGTCATGAATTGCCTTGTTGATGGATTTGTTTGCGAACAGATGTGGTTTATGGCAAAGTGTGCCCAAACTAATTTTTAGGAAGGCACCCATGACCCCCGCACAGATTGAGTTTTACAAGCGCCTCGCACACGGCCTGGCGCTCCAATTTGGCCCCAACTGCGAAGTCGTCGTCCACGATCTGGAGACCGAGGACGTGGACCACTCCATCGTAGTGATCGAAAACGGCCACGTCAGCGGGCGCAAACTGGGTGACGGCCCCAGCCATATTGTGTTTGAGTCCATGCACGAGGGCAGCACCGACGTACACGACCGCGAGCCGTACCTCACTAAAACCACCGATGGCAAGCTGCTCAAGTCCTCGACCATCTTTATCCGCAACGACGAAGGCAAGCCCGTCGGCATTTTGGGCATCAACTTTGACATTACGCTTATGAAGGCTTTTGAGCGTTCGCTCGACGCCTTTACCGGCACCGGCGGCACGGGCTATACCGAGCCCGAGCCCATTACCAAGAACATCGGCGACCTGCTCGAGGACCTGCTGCACGAGTGCGAGCAGTTTGTGGGCAAGCCCGCGGCACTCATGACCAAAGACGAGCGCATTCGTGCCATTGGCTACCTCGACCGTCGCGGCGCCTTCCTCATTTCCAAGTCGAGCGAGCGCGCCTGCGAGTTCTTTGGCATCTCCAAGTACAGCTTCTATAGCTACCTCAATGAGGCCAAGGCGGCGGCCGGCGACAAGTAGGCACTCGCCTGGATTGCCCCTCCCCTTTTGGGTGCGAGTTCTGGAAAGCACGAATCCAAGACCGGGCCGCTTGGGAAGTTCCATATAATCGATGTCATTAGTATTTCGAAAGGATGGAACAGAATGGCGTTGAGCAAGGCATCATGCACCGGTCGCGGATTGATTCCGGCAATTGGTGGACATGTGCACCGCATGTTCGATGAGGGTGAAGACGACCTGTTTTCGCTAAGCCTTGACGACGTGATGGATGATCGCCCGTGGACCGCCGACGAACTCATGGGCGGCGGGGCTCGCCCG
>CABQNF010000261.1 GCA_902465465.1 uncultured Collinsella sp.
CGCTGCTGATCTTGGGCTTATTTGCCGCCGTGTGCGTGCTGCTTGCCGTGGTCCCCAGCCGCTCCAAACGCGTCGGCAGCCGCTTCTTTGCGTTTGTCGAGGAGCGCGCCGATACCACGTCGCAGACGTTCGTACGCCTGACAGTGCTTATTTTGGTCACGCTCGTGGCGTTCTCGGCCATCTTTAGCCTCGATATCGTATTGGGCGCTTTTGCCGCCGGCTTTGTCCTGCGCTATATCATCCCCGAGGGCAACCATACGCTTGAGACCAAGCTCGACGGCCTGGCCTACGGCTTTTTGATCCCGGTGTTCTTTACCGTGTCGGGCGCTAAGATCGACCTGACGGCCGTGGTGTCGCGCCCCGGGCTGCTCGTGGGCTTTATCTTGGCGCTGCTGATCATTCGTGCCGTGCCCATTCTCATCTCTATGAGCATTTGTCCCGTGACGCGCGATGTGTCGGCGTATGGCCGCATTACCGTGGCGCTCTACTGCACCACGGCGCTGCCGATCATCGTTGCCGTAACGAGCGTGGCCGTCAACGCGGGCGCGCTGTCGCAAGATATTGCGTCGGTCATGGTTGCCGCCGGTGCCATCACGGTGTTCTTGATGCCATTGCTCGCGCAGCTCTTCTACCGCGTGGTCGACGCCGCGCCGGTCGCCGCCGTGGCAGAGGTTGCCGAGCATCCATCCGATGCACTTGACATCCTGCGCGCCCATCACGATTTGGCGAGCCTGCTCGCACGCGAGCACGAGCTGCTGACCTCGCATGGCCATGGTCGCGTATTCGAGGGCCTGCCTACGCTCGATACGATTGCCGAGCGTCTTTCCGCCGAGGCGGCGAGCGGCCACATCGATGCCCGCATCGTGGACGCGGCGCGTCTTCTTGCCGATAAGACCTATGGTGATGAGGTTGACCCGTCCGAGCTGACTCCGCGTGAGCGCCGCCGCCTTGAGCGCGCCAAGCTCGCCGTACACGAATACCGCCGCCGCATGCTGGAGCTCTACGCGCGCGATGAAGCCCAGGACGACGACGGCAAGTAGCAAGGAATGTCGGGATACGGGTTCCGTCCAAATAATAGAAGGCGCGCTGCCTGCGGTTGATGCAGACAGCGCACCTTTTGCGTTGGGCCTCGTTGAGGTTCGAAGTCGTGGCTTGTGGCCCCTTAGGAACGGGCGGCTCCGTCGACGGGGAGCACGGCGCCCGTGACATAGGAGGACATGTCGCTCGCAAGGAAAACGAAGGCGTTGGCAACGTCCTCGGGCTCGCCCATGCGACCGAGCGGAATAGTGGCGATGATGGGCTTGATGACCTCTTCGGGCAGGTTGGCGACCATATCGGTCTTGGTTACGCCTGGGGCAACGGCGTTGACGCGAATGCCCATGGGGGCGAGCTCGCGCGAGAGCGACTGGACCATGCCGTTGACGGCAAACTTAGACGTGGGGTAGCCGACGCCAGAGGGCTGGCCGTACTTGGCGACCATCGAGCTTGTGGTAGTGATGGTGCCGCCGTGGCCGGCCTCGGTCATGATCTTGGCGGCAGCCTGGTGACCGTTAAAGACGGCGACGACGTTGAGGTCCATAACTTTGGCGAACTCCTCGGCTGTATAGTCCAAAAGGGGTGAGCGCTGGGAGATTCCGGCGTTGTTGACGACCGTATCGAGACCGCCCATATCGGCTGCAGCCTGGGTAAAGGCCTCGGTCACGGCTTCGAGTGAGGTGAGGTCGCAGGAGCGACCCCAGACCTTGGCGTCGGGATAGACGGCTGTCAGCTTCTCAACGGCCGCATCGGCGGTCTCCTGACGCGAGCCAAAGACGGTGACGGTGGCACCCTCCTCGATAAAGCGGCAGGCGATGGCATAGCCGATACCGCGCGTGCCTCCGGTGATGATTGCTTTCTTGCCCTCGAGCAACATGGTGCCTCCATTCTTCGGGGGTGGACGTACGCAGCACAGGATAGCGGCGGACAAAAGCAAACATGTCTGCTTATCGGTGAGCGGTATCCCTGGTTGACACCGAACGGTCAAATTGTTCAAACGCGGATCGCGTCAATGCGCCCCGAGCGTGCAAATAAAAGGGCTCCCGTCCAAGACCAGACGGGAGCCCTTCGAGCAAATGCGTTGTGGGGTGTAAATCGAACTAGTTGGCCATGACGCCTTCGGTCCAGGCCTCGACGTCCTCGATGCGCAGGACGTTGGCGACCTCGGCCACGCAGTCGACGCTGGCAAGCTCCGCGGCGGCAGCCTGGACGTCCTTCTCGAGTGCGCGGTGCGTCAGGAAGATGACCGAGCAGGCATCGCTGACACCCGACTTGCCGTCCTCGACTTGGTTGATGAGCGAGATCGAAATGTTGTGCTTGGCAAAGATGTCGACCGTCTCGGACAGGGCGCCCACGCGGTCGGCGACCTTCAGGCGCACATAGTACTTGGTCTGGAGCTCGTCCATGGGCTTAAAGGCGAGGTTGTGACCATAGGGCTCAATCTCGGGCAGCGGAGCCA
>CABQNF010000262.1 GCA_902465465.1 uncultured Collinsella sp.
TCGCCAACGTAACGATCGTGTTAATGCCCGCAGCCTCCTTAACGCCGCGAAGCACAAGGGCGGTAAGGAACCACAAAAACACGCTGGCGCAGACGATAGAAAGCAGGTTGTTACCCGCGCCAAACGCAGGGAAGAAATAGCCCAGCGCGCTAAACAGCAAGAGCGCAAAGCTCACGTTGGAAAGACATGCGCTGATCCAGTAGCCCCAAGCGGAGTTGAATCCAATGTAATCGCCAAAACCGGCCGCAGCGTATGCATAGATGCCGCCGGTCAGGTCGGGACGGGCCTGAGACAAACCGTTGAACACCATCATCAACGCAAAGACGCCAATAAAGCAAATTCCCCACGAGACGATAACCGCACCGGTATTTGCCCCGCCTGCTGCCATATCGCCGGCAAGCGAAAAGATGCCGCCACAAATACTGGCGGTAATGACCATCATGGTCAGACGAAAGAGATCGAGGCCATTAGGGTCGATAATCTCTTCATTTTGAGCTTTAGAGGCCATTGTATGTGCACCCCCTTCATCATGTGATCGAACGAAAGATGGCCCGGACGTCCCGAATCGGGTGCCGGGCCATCGGTCAAGCGATCATCAGACTGTTACATCTATCGCGTTAGAAGCGCAGCGACAGGCAAGAAAGGCCGCCGTCGACCTTGCGGTACTCGGAGGTGTCAACGACGAGTGTCTTGTAGCCCAGATCCTGCACGGCCTTGAGCACAGTCGGATAGCCCTCGGCAACGATGACCGTACCGTTGACCCAGATGCAGTTGGCGCCGTACGCCTCGTCCTCGGGCACGACGATCTTGTTGTACTGGGCAAAGTCGGGCTTATCGATGAACTCACCAGAGACGAGCATGTTGTTGTCCTCGATGTAGTTAACGCCCGTCTTGAGGTGCAGGACCTCCTCCAGCGGAACCTCAGAACCCTCGAGGCCCCAGCCCTCGAGAATCTCACAGAACTGGCGGATGCCCTCTTCGTTGGTACGAGCGGAGCGACCGACGTAGAAATGGTCACCGACCATCATGACGTCGCCGCCGTCGAGCGTGCCCGGAGAAACGATGTGCTTGACATGCTCGTCGTCAAAGAAGCGACGGACGGCCGGCTCGATCTCGTCCTTCTCGCCGTTACGGCTATCGGCGCCGGGGTTGGTAATGATGGCGCCGCAGCGAGTGATAACGGCCGGATCCTCGACAAAGCAGCTGTCGGGATACTGCTCGAGTGCCGGAAGCACCGACACGTCAACGCCGCACTGCTCGAGCGCATGCTCGTAATCGTAGTGCTCCTCGATGGCGCGCTCGTAGATGGGCTGGCCAAGCTCGGGGGCACTCGTGATGCCATTGCTCAGGGACTTGCCGGGGCGGCGGATGATGACGTGGCTGAACTTGGTCATGATGATCCTCCTTGGATCTCTTAGCAGAGAGCGGGACTTCTTCGCGCCCGCCTTCCTTTCGATGGCTTTATCTTAGGGCGGTTTTCCTATTTTGTATATTGTATACAATCCCGAACGGTAGGTATTCTTCGGTAAGCGTATTCTTACGTATCGGCGCAAAGTAGCATGATTTAGCTGGTCGTTCTATAATTCAACTGAGCTATTCAAGTGAAACGTATTTGCTTTTAGAAATATACCGTTAAGGAACATAGGCTCATGGAAACGCTCAGAAGGCCCCTGAAAGACCACGTATACGACTACATTTCGAGCCGTATTGACGCCGGCGAGCTTTCGGCCGGCGACCGGCTGAGCGAGCAAGCGATCTGCGACGCCATGGGCGTGTCGCGCACGCCGGTCCGCGAAGCGCTCATCCAGCTCGCAAGCGACGGCTATCTGGACAATCTCCCCCGCCGCGGATTCCGCGTCCGTGGGTTCGATCAGCAAAACGCCGTTGAAGTCTTTGAGATCATGGGGCCGCTCGACGGGCAGGCCGCATATCTCGCCTGTCCGAACCTAACCGACGATGACATTACGCAGCTTAAATTTCTCGTCGGCTCCATGGACCTCGCGATCCAAGGCGGTCTCATCCGAAAGTACGACGACATTCAGCGAGACTTTCATCTAACGTACTTCAACCGCTGCGGCAACGACCGTCTGCGCGATATGATCTCACAGCTCGAGCGCTGCTTTATCAAGCGCGATTACGAGACTGTCGATCAGGAAACGGCGTGCAAACTGCTCAATAAAGCCAACAGCGAACATGCTCATATTCTTGAGTTGTTCGAAGCACGAGATGCGACGGGCGTGCGCGACTACGTTCGTGATGTCCATTGGAACACGGAAAACGCCCAGTTCACCGTCTGGTAGGAAAGCAACAAGGGACGACGTCGGTCTTAAACCTTGGCGCCAGCACCGCCCAAACTGATCCGTTTTCCTCCGTCCCCGAGGGGTCATTCTTTTGGCAGCCAAGACAACGCCGATATTTTGACGCCGACAGACACTATGACCCAATCCGAGGGCACTAAAAAGATAGGAGCCCCCGCTC
>CABQNF010000263.1 GCA_902465465.1 uncultured Collinsella sp.
GGTGGCGACGATGTGCACCTCGTTGCGGAAGCCGTCAGGGAAGCTCGGGCGAATCGGACGGTCGATCATGCGCGCGGTGAGCGTGGCCTTCTCGCTGGGACGGCCCTCACGCTTGAGGTAGCCACCAGGGATGCGGCCGGCGGCGTACATCTTCTCGTTGAAGTCGACGGTCAGCGGGAAGAAGTCGTAGTTCTTGCGCTCCTTGGAGACGACCACGGTGTCGAGCATCGTGGTGTCGCCCTGCTTGACCAGGCAGGCGCCGGTGGCCTGCTTGGCAAGCTCGCCGGACTCAAAGGTGTAGGTCTTACCGTACAGCTCAAAGGTCTTGGATACGAGTGTCATTGTTCTCCTTTACCCCACAGGCCCCTTGCCTGCGGGCTTCTCATGTGACGCGAGCCCCCTGCCCCCGCCACGCTTCAGAGCGTGATTGTTCACGCCCTTACACAAAAAGAGCGCCCCGCTGCGCAGGACGCTCTTAGCATGTACAAATCCTTACTGGATGTTGTCGCGGATGCCCAGAGCCTTGATGAGCTCACGGTACTCGACGATGTCGCTCTTCTTGATGTAGGAGAGAAGACGACGACGACGGCCGACGAGCATGAGCAGACCACGACGGGTGTGGAAGTCCTTCTGGTGGGACTTCATGTGCTCGGTCAGCTCCTTGATGCGCTCGGTCAGGATGGCGACCTGAACCTTGGGGTTGCCGGTGTCGACCGGGGTGTTACCGAACTGGGCAGTCAGCTCCGCCTTGCGCTCTTTGGAAACAGTCATTGTTTCACCTTTCGTTTTACGTCGCCCTCGGGCGACTCGATTCGCCTCGGACTGGGAAGCCGCCGGTGGAGCGAGCAACCAAGGTCGAGGTACCAACAGGTCGGTATGTTACCACAAGCAACCCGCGCCTGCGCATCATCACCGACCCAACATGAATTCCATCGCACGGAGGCGCTGATCGGTGTGCGTCGCAGCCCAAACATGCGAAAGCCCCAACAAAAATGCAGCGGTATGGGGATCGATCCTCTCGACCATGAGCGCATCGAAAGTCATGGACATGAGGGCGCGCAGCCACGCGACCTCACCGGTCGACACCAGTTCGGCACCCGGAACGCTCGACGCGCAAGACCCGCACATGAGCCCGCCCGCCTGAGGTGAAAAATACGACAGCATGGGGTCTCCGCACAGCACGCAGGCCGAAAAATCGGGTCGATAGCCAACGTGCGACAACAGCTTAAAGACATATGCCGCCACGAGCAGGTCCATATGCGCCGCGTCGAGCCCGCTGCCGACAAGTGTGAGCGCCCGCTGCGTGATGGCAAAGGTAAACGGGTCCTCGGCGTCCTCGAACGAGCACACGCGCGCGACCTCGGCAATCGCGCTTGCGGCGCAAGTCGTCTCGTAATCGGGCGCAGCGCCGAGCGGCGCTTCCATAAGCTCGGCCTGAGAAACCACGTCGAGCGAGCGTCCATGTGCGAGCAGCATATCGACGGTACAGAACAGCTCGCAGCGCGCCGCCAACCGCCCGCCGGGTTTGCGGGCACCCTTTGCCACGGCACGAACCTGCCGACCCCGCTCGTCAAGCATCGTCAGAATCAGGTCGGTCTCTTTGAGCTTCGTCTTGTCCAGGACGAGCACTTTCGTGCGATATGTGCGAGAACCTGCCATTCGCGCCGCGTGTCCCTAATCTTCGGCGTTGTAGCCGAAGCGGCGAATCTGGGCCTCGTCGTCACGCCAGCCGGCCTTGACCTTCACGTCCAGCTCCAAAAAGACCTGCGTGCCAAAGATGCGTTCAAGGTCGCGACGGGCGTCGATGCCGATATGTTTGATCATCTCGCCGCCCTTTCCAATGATGATGCCCTTTTGGCCCTCACGCTCGACGTAAATGGTGGCGTGCACGCACAGCACCTTCTTGGTCTGCTCGAGCGCATCGCAGATCACGCCCACGGAGTGCGGGATCTCGTCACGGGTGCGGCGCAAGACCTTCTCGCGCACAAACTCGGCAACGAGCGTCTCATCGGAAGCGTCGGTACCCATGTCCTCGGGGAACCAACGCGGACCCTCGGGCAAAAAGTGCGCAACGGTCTCGATGAAGGCATCGACGTTGAAGTTCTTGACCGACGACGTAACGATCTCGTCGTCATACTCCATGAGCTCGTGGGCGGCCTTAAGCTGTTCCATGACCTGTGCGGGGTCGGCCTCATCGGCCTTGGTGAGCACCAGGACCTTCTTGGAACGGGCGCATTTGACGCGCTCGGCAACCCAAGCGTCTCCCCTGCCGATCGGCTTGGTGGCATCAATCAAAAAAGCGACGACATCGACATCGTTCAGCTCGAACAACGCGCTCTTGTTGAGCTCGGATCCCAGACCGTCCTTGGGCTTATGAATACCCGGGGTATCGACAAAGACCAGCTGGTAGCCGGGACGGTTGACGACGGCGCGCATGCGGCGACGGGTCGTCTGGGCCACCGGCGAGG
>CABQNF010000264.1 GCA_902465465.1 uncultured Collinsella sp.
GCAATCGAGATGCGCGGCGGGGCGGATGTCACCTGCACCGCTGTGTTGATGACGCAGCCGGCACGCAGCCCGTCCGCCGCGGCGCTCACCACGTACAGGCCACTCGGCATGGTAAAGAACGCAGTTTTGTCCATAACGATCACTCCCCTAGCTCGGGTTGGAACCTCATGGATGTATGTACCCACAAAAAAGGCGACGCCCATAACGGACGCCGCCTTTGAGACATATGTGTCAGAACAGTAAGAAAGATGAGACGCCCGCAGTTGCGGTGAAATAGGGACTGAATAGCCCCTCAAATAGGCAAAACAGTCCGTATTCCACCGCAACTTATACAGAGTGCCTAGCGGTTGCGTTCCTTAAGGGCGCGGTCGATCTCGCGTTGGACATCACGCTTGGCCATGTCCTCGCGCTTGTCGTAGAGCTTCTTGCCGCGACCCAGACCCAGCAGCAGCTTTACGCGGCCGTCGGTATTAAAGTAGAGCTCCAACGGAACCAGCGCATAACCACGGTTGCGAAGTTTGCCGTCAAGAAAGTCGATCTCCTTGCGGTGCAGCAGCAGACGACGCCGACGGTCGGGATCGCGATTCCACACGCCACCATGGCTATAAGGGTGGATATGCAGTCCGACGAGCCAGCACTCGCCGCCACGAATCAGCGCAAAAGTGTCAGTGATCTGACAGGCGCGCTCGCGAATCGACTTGACCTCGGTGCCGCTCAGCTCAATACCGCACTCAAACGTCTCATCGATAAAGTACTCGTGATGTGCCGAGCGATTCTTGGAAATGAGTTTGCGCTCGCGCTTACTGGGCATCGCCGGCCTCCTTGGCGCCATCGGCGTTTGAGCCCGCAGCCTCGCGCTTTGCCTTGCGCTCGGCATTGAGCTCGGCATCGCTCTCACGCACCAGTTTGATAATCGCCGCGCAGGCCTCCTCGCCCACCAAGTCGCGAGCACGTACCGTCAGGCGCGTCGCCTCCTGCTTGTCGCCGTCGCTTGCAGCATCGGTCGCGCACATAATCAGGCAGATGGCAATCTCGGCCGAAGGCGAGGTCGGAACGCCTTGCAGGGCCAGTTCACCCATCACGTGCTCGTCGCTCTCATCGGCGGCATCCGGATAGGTGGTATGGATCTTGTTGAGCAGGCGCGTCGTATGCGCATCGTTGGGCGCCAGGCGCAGCGCCAGACGCGCGCAGCCCACGGCAGCCGAAACGTTCTCGGTCTCGGGCTCCAAGAAGTACTGACCCAGATTGGCGTAAGCGCGGGCGGCGCACTTGCCATCGCTTGCACGCTCCAGCACCGAGAACGAGAGCGATGCCCATTCCTGCTTGTCTTCGAGTGCGCGGAACAGCTCGGCCAAATCCAAGCGATAGTTGCAGTTCATGGGGTCCCAACGCACAGCCTGCATCAGGGCATTGCGAGCGCTCACATAATCCTGCTGGCGAATGTAGGCAAACGCCATATCAGAGTACAGGCGGTCAAACGGCACCTCGACCTGCACGAGCTCGCGCGGATCCTTCTCCACGCGGCGATAGGCCAAGCGCTCAAACTTGCTATCAAAGCTAAAGTATTGGCGCTTCTCCTCCGTCTTGCACTCGGCGTCGATATACTCCTCGGCGAGCTCCACCAGGCGCTCCAGCAGCGGCGTCGCCGTAGCCAGGTCGCCCTGCGCCAGATAGTTCTCGGCATACGTGATGTCTTGCAAGCTGATGGGCAGGTCCATGACAACTCCTCGGTCCAGGCGGCAGACTCAACGCGCCTTAAACATCGGTCAATACACAAAACCCGGGTCTCTTGCGAGGCCCGGGCGTTCAATTTTGGTAGCCCGTACCAGATTCGAACTGGTGATCTCCGCCTTGAGAGGGCGGCGTCCTAAACCGCTAGACGAACGGGCCATATGTAGCAAATGCAATGGCTGGGATGGAGGGAGTCGAACCCCCATTGACGGAACCAGAATCCGCTGTCCTGCCATTAGACGACATCCCAATGACTGCATCGCTGCGCTCGGCTGTGCCTTTGCGCAAGAAAGAAATATACGGGAAGTCTCGCCGTGACGCAAGCCCCAATTTTGACTTTTTTGAAATTCAGTCAAATTGGCCTAATTAAGTCCAACCCGTGAAGGACCTGTGAAGCCGACCGCTGTACACGAAGGGCAAAACGCCGCGAGCGGTAGCCGTCAACCGTTGGCAGATTCTACCGCGAAAACGATAGCACCAGGCAACACAATCGAAGTATCAATGATCGCGTAGATATCGAGGCGCCATGGACGAAGAGCTTGATTACCTATGGGAGACCCTGGGCCTCGAGATCACTGCCGACCTTTGGCCCGAACGGGACAAAATTCACCCCACGTTACGCCCCGCCATTACTGTGGTGCAGGCAAAATACCGCCGTGCATCCTTTTTGATCATGCGGATGTCATGGCACGCGGGACTCCCCGACCTTAAGCGAATCCAGGCAAGCCTCGTCG
>CABQNF010000265.1 GCA_902465465.1 uncultured Collinsella sp.
CGGCCTCGGGATAGCTATCGGTATAGCCGTAACGCGCCATCACATATTGAACGCCCAAATCGGGCGCGTCATCTCCGCCAATGCGGCGCTCGATCGTCACAGTGCCCGATTCCAGGCGCGTCGGGTAGGTCAAAATGCGCGCGACAACGGCATCACCCGGGTGGACACCCAGACGATCCGCCGAGGTATCCTCGGGCAAAATGAAGAAGTCGGCCTTCAGGCGCGAATCGAGCGGCTCAATCACACCGAGCGGACCGGCGGTCTGGTACGTACCCACCACGCTTATGGCTGCGCGCTCAACTACGCCCTCGATCACGGCGCGCCGCTCACCGTGCGGGCTGTTCTTAATGCTCACGGCAACGGTATCGCCATCCATGATCTCGCGCTTGCCACGGCCCATGACCTTGTAGTCGCCGCTCTCGGTTATGACATAGGCGCTGTGTTCATGGAGCTGCACGCGCCCGGTCAGGCTCGGACGGCGTTCGCTGCGCACCGGCCCGCGCTTATTGCGAGCTCCACGCTTATGCTTGTTATTGCGCCCCATGGCGCCTCCTAACTATCGATTGCGAACTCCAAAGAGTCTACCCAAATGATTCGCTTTCCTGCCGTCCCCTAGGGATCAAAAAACGGGCCGCCCCATAAGAGACGACCCGTTGGAAGGGATGAATTCCAAACATGCCTACACGCGCAGGTAGCGGCGCATGGCGATGGCAGAACCAAAGAGACCGATAATCACACCGACCAGAATCAGCGCAGCATAGGTCACCAGGTAGTACTGCATCGGCAGGGCAAACGACATCCAGCCGATGCTCTCCTGCAGACGCGGAATCATCAGATTGCGCAGCAGCTCCAGAACGCCGATGGAAAGCAGCGAGCCCAAAATGGCCTGCAGCACGCCCTCGGTGATAAACGGGCCACGAATGAAGCCGTTGCTGGCGCCGACCAGACGCATAATCGCAATCTCACGACGACGCGCCGTGATGGACAGGCGAATCGTGTTGTTGATGAAGATGAATGCGATAAAGGTCAGAAGACCAACGAGCACCACGGCGGCGATGCGGATGTAGTTGGTCACCTGGAACAGGCGGCTCACTTCCTCCTGGCCGTACAGCACGCTCGCGTTGACGTCGCCGTCATCCGCGATCTTCTGGAAATCGGCATCCTTCTTGAGCTTCTTTGCCGTGCTCTCGACCTTGGACGGATCGTCCATCTCAATAGCGAAGGAAGCCGGCAGCGGGTTCTGGCCATCGAGCGCGCTCATGGTGGCGTCGGCGTTGCCCGACATCTTGCTCGTATACTCGGCCAGCGCGTCGTCCTTGTCCTTATAGGTCACGGACTTGACGTTATTCCACGTCTTAAGCTCGGCCTCAAAAGCCTGAACATCGGCCTGATCGGCGTCATCACTAATGAACGCGTTGATGACAACCTGATCCTCGACGGTGCCGATCACGGAGTTCAGCATCGCAGAGCCCATGATGAACAGGCCGATGATAAACAGCGAAAGGAAGATCGTGATGACGGCGCCGAGCGAGGTAGTCCAGTTACGGAAGAAGTGGCTGATTGCCTCTTTGAAGGAGTAGCCCACGTTAGTTGGTGCCATAGTTGCCGTAACCTCCCCTCTCCTGGTCGCGGATGACGTGGCCGCCCTCGAGGGCGATCACGCGACGGTGCATGCTATCGACCATCTCGCGGTCGTGCGTGGCGACGATCACGGTGGTGCCGGTGCGGTTAATACGCTCAAGCAGCTTCATGATGCCCAGCGAGATCGCCGGGTCGAGGTTGCCCGTGGGCTCGTCGCAGATCAGCAGCGGCGGACGGTTGACCATAGCACGGGCGACGGCAACGCGCTGCTGCTCGCCACCGGAAAGCTGGTCGGGCAGCGAGTCCATCTGATCGGCCAGACCGACCAGGCGCAGCACCTCGGGCACCTGGCTGCGAATGACGCCCTTGGGCTTGCCGATGCACTGCAGGGCAAACGCCACGTTTTCGTAGGCGGTCTTTTGCGGCAGAAGCTTAAAGTCCTGGAACACGGCGCCAATCTGGCGGCGCAGGAACGGAACCTTGCGGTTCTTGATCTTCATGAGGTCCTGACCGGCAACCAGGATGCGGCCGCTCGTCGGCTTGACGTCGCGGTTGAGCGTCGACAGCAGCGTGGTCTTACCCGAGCCGGAGTGACCGACCAGGAAGACGAACTCGCCCGGATAGATCTCGATGTTGATGTCGTCGAGTGCAGGCTTGTTGGGCTGTGCCGGATAGATCTTGGTGACATGCTCCATAAGGATGACGGGCTCGACACCGGCCTGCTTGGCCATCTTCTTGCGGCTGGCCTGCGGATCGATGGGCGCAAACACCGACGTAAAATCGGGGTTGTTGAGCGCGTTATCGAGGCTTGCGACCTCGGCTGCCTGATCGCTCTCGACCACCGGGGCAGCAGGCTGCGTGGGGTCGGGAATAGCGGCAAAGA
>CABQNF010000266.1 GCA_902465465.1 uncultured Collinsella sp.
GGCCATGAACGCCGACGCCAACTGGCTGCGCGACCAGATTCACGAGCTGCGCGCCAGGACGGATAAGCCCTTTGGCGTCAACGTCATGCTCATGAGCCCGTTCGCCGACGAGGTCGCCCAGGTCGTGATTGACGAGCGGGTGTCGGTCGTCGTGACGGGTGCCGGCAATCCCGCCAAGTACATGAAGGCGTGGAACGAGGCGGGCATCAAGGTCATCCCGGTCGTTGCCTCGGTGGCGCTGGCGCGCCTCGTGGCACGTCGTGGAGCCACCGCCGTGGTTGCCGAAGGCACCGAATCGGGTGGACATATTGGCGAGACATCGACGATGGCGCTCGTTCCGCAGGTCGTCGACGCGGTCGATATCCCCGTTGTGGCAGCTGGCGGTATCGCCGATGGTCGCGGCGTGGCAGCGGCCTTTATGCTCGGTGCCGCCGGCGTCCAGGTGGGTACGCGCTTTCTGGTCGCAGACGAGTGCACCGTCTCGGAGCAGTACAAAGAGATGGTCCTGAAGGCCAACGACACTTCGACGCGTGCGACCGGTCGCTCGACGGGACATCCAGTGCGCGCCCTCAAGAGCCCCTTCACCAACGCCTATGCCAAGAGCGAGGGTTCCGGCGCGAGTGCCGAGGAGCTCGGTGCTATGGGAACCGGTGCGCTGCGTAAGGCCGCCAAGGACGGCAACTACGAAGAGGGTTCGTTTTTGTGTGGACAGATTGCCGGCATGGTCAACGAGCGCCAGAGCGCACGCGAAATCATTGACGACCTGGTCGATGGCGCCGAGCATGTCCTGAAGGGTGCGTCCGCATGGGTAGCGTAGCGTTTCTGTTTGCAGGCCAGGGTGCCCAGCATCCCGCGATGGGCGTCGACCTTATCGAAGCATCGCCGGCGGCTGCCGAGGTGTTCGCCATTGCCGACGAGGTGCGCCCGGGGACCAGCGAGCAGTGCCGGAGTGCTTCGAAGGAGGAGCTCTCGCAGACCGAGAACACGCAGCCGTGCGTGTTCGTTCACGACCTGGCAGCGGCTGCCGCCCTGCGCGAGCGCGGCGTGGTACCTGCCGCCTGTGCGGGATTCTCGCTGGGCGAGGTCGCCGCGCTCACCTTTGCGGGAGCGTTCGATACGCGAGCGGGCTTTGAGCTCGTGTGCGAGCGCGCGGCGCTGATGGCCGCGGCTGCCGAGCGC
The DNA here is from genome assembly GCA_902465465.1 of uncultured Collinsella sp. Lineage (GTDB taxonomy): Bacteria > Actinomycetota > Coriobacteriia > Coriobacteriales > Coriobacteriaceae > Collinsella. The sequence goes on from CABQNF010000266.1 coordinate 1,180, forward strand.
CATCCGGGCGGCATGCGCGCCGTCATCAAGCTCGATGCGGCGCAAGTCGAGAACTTGGCTGCACGGGCTGGCGAGGATTGCTGGCCGGTCAACTACAACAGCCCGCAGCAGACGGTTGTTGCCGGAGCGCCCGAGGCGCTGCAGGAGCTCGACGTCCTCGTAAAAGAGGCTGGCGGCCGCGCTATGAAAGTCGCGGTGTCGGGTGCATTTCATAGCCCCTATATGGCCGAGGCGACTGAGGGGCTGGCGACATATATCCAAGCCGGCCACGCGCCGTTTCCGCTGCTGATTCCGGTCATGGCAAACATGACAGCGGCGCCCTATCCGGCGGACCCGCGAGCGGCATCGGATGTCTTGGCCAACCAGGTGAGCCATGCCGTTCGCTGGGTCGACACGCTGCATGCTCTGCAGGATCAGGGCATCGATACGTTTATTGAGGTCGGACCTGGCAAAACGCTGTCGGGTCTGGTCAAGCGTACGCTGAGCGACGTTCGCGTGTATTCGTGCGAAACGGCCGAGCAGGTCGCAGCTATTGTCGACGAGCTCGCATAGTCCACAGGGCTGTAACCCGAAAGGAATGACATGGGCAACTTGAACAACGGCGCGCTCGAGCGCAACGACTCACGTCGCGTGGCACTGGTCACGGGCGGATCGCGTGGTATCGGCCGCGCCTGCGCTGTCGGTCTGGCGGAGGACGGCTTTGATATCGCTGTCGTCTATGCCGGCAGCGTCGATGCGGCGCGCGAGACGTGCGAAGCCTGCGAGGCGGCTGGCACCGCGGCACGCGCATATCAATGCGACGTGGCCGACCCCGCTGCCGTCAACGCGTGCGTGGAAGCGGTCCTCAACGACTTTGGCTCCATTTGGGCGCTCGTCAACAACGCTGGCATCACCCGCGATGGCCTGCTCATGCGTATGGGCGATGACGCCTTCGATCGCGTGCTCGATGTCAATCTTAAAGGAACGTTTAACATGACGCGCGCGCTCACCAAGACCTTTATGCGCCAGCGCGGCGGCTGCGTCGTCAACATGAGCTCGGTTGTGGGCCTGATGGGCAATGCCGGGCAAGCCAACTACGCTGCCTCCAAGGCGGGCGTGATCGGCCTGACCAAGGCGGTGGCGCGCGAGCTTGCGCCCCGCGGCGTACGAGTGAACGCGGTCGCCCCCGGGTTTGTCGAGACAGATATGACGGCAAAGCTCTCTGAGAAGGTGCGTGCGGCAACCGAGGAGCAGATTCCCCTTAAGCGTATGGCGCAGCCCGAAGAG
>CABQNF010000267.1 GCA_902465465.1 uncultured Collinsella sp.
CCTCCCAAGCGCTTCCTGGGCGCAGCCCGTAATATCGAGAACGGTGGCTCGCTCACCATCCTGGCCTCTGCCCTCATCGACACCGGTTCCAAGATGGACGAGGTCATCTTTGAGGAGTTCAAGGGCACCGGCAACATGGAGCTCAAGCTCGACCGCGACCTGGCCGACCGCCGCATCTTCCCGGCTATCGACCCCGTTGCCTCCGGTACGCGTAACGAGGACCTGTTGGTTGACGAGCAGATGCGTCCGTTTGTCTTTGGCCTGCGTCGCATTCTTGCCGGCATGAACAACACCGAGCGCGCGGCCGCATCGTTTATCAAGGGTCTTAAGGGCACCAACACCAACCAGGAGTTCCTGGTGCGTTCGGCCAAAAAGCACAGCGACTACGAGCAGACGTTCTAGGTTGTCATCCACACGCAGCGATAGTCATCAATGCGATAAAGGGTCGGGGCTTTGAGCCTCGGCCCTTTTCTATATCGCCGCTCCGCGCTTTTTTGACCATAAGACTGACAAGCAGCAGGTTTCCCGTTTCAATCCGACATCGTCGCTTGCAATCGACGGGGCGGTTTCGCATAATAGCTTTTAAGCTTCGCGACGGATAACGCAGATGAAACGAACCATATACCGTTGCTTTGGGGCATAGCCCCGCTTCATCTTCTCTCGCGCAGCCAACTGAATGATGCGATTTGGGTGCTGGAAGATGGGGAGAGCTCATGGCTTCTTCTGATGCAACACAACGAGCAGTCCTTGCCGGACTTTCGTGCGGGATCGGCCTTGCCGCTCCCGTGGTTATGTATGCCGCGACGCTACCGTTTTCCTCGGTGAACGAGACGGTCGTGGCGGGTGCGGTTCCCTTCGCCGTGGGCGCGGTGGCGGGCGTGGGTATCTATGCCGCCTCGCTGGGTATCTCCGAGTACCATGCGCAGCGTGAAGAGCGTCTGTTCCAGCCCGATGCCATGGGCGGTGCCGCCAATCTCAATCAGCATCAAAGCGAGTTCAAGACCGCCTCGATTCCAGCTCAGCAGCAGGATGCGACTCCTTATGCTACCGCTTCTGCTTCTCAGGCTCAGTCGGAGCAGTCTACCTCGGCATTCCTTTCCGGCCTGACTGGTGCGTTCCAGCGCCGTCATACCGATGATGGTGTCCCTACCATCGCTCGAGCCGCAGATGCTATGGACGAGGACGAGGCTTGGTCCATGATCGACAGTATGCTCGACGACGATTCGCCGGTGAGCTGCGACCCTGCACACTCGCGCGACGTCTATCAAGTCGCCATCGACGAGCTCACCAACGGCGGGCAGACCGGCTCCTTCAATCGCGACGACATCGCCGCCGCGGCACGCGCCGTGTCTGGTTCCCAGGCCGCCCCTGCGGGCAGCACGGCGGCTTTCGTGGCACTCGTTGCCAACGCGGCAGCCAATAACGCCTACAACGCTACCTCGGCGGACGCGAACGCTTCTGCCGACAATTCGTACGTTGATGAAGCCATGGCCGCGGACGAGGAGGCCGTTGCCGCCCGCCGTGCCGCCGAAAGCTCACTGTGGGGCGCTCCTGCCCAGCAGCAGGCGGCCGAGGCTGCGCCGTACAATGCAAACCTCGCCAGCATGCCTATCATCTCCGGTGCCGCGGACATCGATCTCGATGACCTCGATGAGCCTGCAGCCATCACCGCATCGATTGATGCCCAAGATCGCATCGACACCGGCGACCTTCCGGACGCCTCGCTCGAGGTCGATGTCCCCATGGCCGATTATTCGGGCCACGAGGACATGTGGGCTGCCGCCACCGCGATTCTGGATGAGATTGACGAGCCCGCTCCTGTTGTAGCGCCCGCTCCCGTCGCTGCCCCTCAGTCTGCTGCCCCCGCCTATGTCGGCCGTCACAGCGCTGTGCTCCCCGAGGATACCGCCCGTATCTCGCGCGAGAGCATCGAGCGGGCCGAGGCTATTGCCGCCGGCATTATGGAAAATCGTCGTCACGAGCGCGTCAATCAGATCCTCGAGGAAGAGATCGAGCGCCTGCAGTCCTCTACCGCCAAGCGTACGGGCCGTGCCTATCTGAGCGTTATCGAGGGCGGTACCGCCAGCTTTGCGCCGCTCCGCGCGGAGGCATAACTTCTGCATGGTTAAGATCAATCGAAAATGGGCGGTCGTGACCTGCCTGATGGCGCTCTTGATCTGGGGCAATTCGCTGGTTCCCGGCTCAGGGTCGGGCTCGCTGAGTCTAACGGTCATGGAAACTATCCGCGGTTTCCTGCACGGCGTGGGACTTCCATATGCATGGGTGACCAACTTTGTTGTTCGCAAGTGTGCGCATTTTACCGAGTATATGGTGCTCGGCATCCTGGCAACGCACGCCTTTGATCTTGAGGGCCGGCGCACCTTTGACGTGCTGCTGCCCACGGCGGTGTTCCTGCTGCTGATTCCCTCGATC
>CABQNF010000268.1 GCA_902465465.1 uncultured Collinsella sp.
TACACCATCGGCGTTATGCAGCTCACCGAGCACTCCGCACTCGATGCCGCCAACGACGGCTTTGTCAAGGCCATCAAGGAGAGCGGCCTTAAGGTCAAGATCGACCAGAAGAACGCCCAGAACGACCAGTCCACGTGTAAGTCCATTGCTGACAAGTTTGTGGGCGACAACGTCAACCTGATTTATGCCATCGCCACGCCCGCCGCGCAGGCTGCCGCCGGCGCCACGGCCGATATCCCCATCGTGGGCTGCGCCATCACCGACTACGCCGCCTCCGGCCTGGTCCAGGACAACGACAAGCCCGGCACCAACGTCACGGGCGCTTCCGACCTCACCCCGGTCGCCGAGCAGCTCGAGATGATGCAGAAGGTCCTGCCCGACGTTAAAAAGGTCGGCCTGCTCTACTGCACCGCCGAGTCCAACTCCGACGTCCAGATCAAGGCCGCCAAGAAGGAGCTCGACAAGCTGGGCCTCGAGTACACCGATTTCACCGTCTCGAGCTCCAACGAGATTCAGTCCGTCGTCGAGTCTGCCGTGGGCAAGGTCGACGCGCTGTACTCCCCCACCGACAACACCATCGCCGCGGGCGCCTCGCAGGTGGGCCAGATCTGCAAGGAGAACAAGCTTCCCTTCGTGACTGGCGAGGAGGGCATGTGCATGGCCGGCGGCCTGTTCACCCTCTCCATCAATTACGAGGATCTGGGCTACGCCGCGGGCGAGATGGCCGTCAAGATTCTGAAGGGCGAGGCCAAGCCCGAAGACATGCCTATCAAGCACCTCTCGAGCAAGGACCTGGTCGTCGTCAAGAACGACGAGATGGCCGAGGCCCTGGGCATCGACCTTTCCGCTCTGGACGAGTAGCGCCATGCGCGGTAGCGCGTCTAGGGCACGCACTCGCGCCGTTGACGTGTTATTCAATATCTGAGCCACAGGGGCGAACGCCAAAGACCGGCGTTCGCCCTGCTTGTTTCGGATGAGTCAAAACATCCGGCCGCAGCTCTTTTATGCATTGTTACCGCTATCATGGTGACTCACGTGTCCACCCTATCCTAGGAGGTATGAAGCATGCTCATTGCATTGCAGGGCGCCGTTTCGCAGGGCGTCCTCTGGGGCATTATGGTGCTTGGCGTGTTTATCACGTTCCGCCTGCTCGACATTCCCGATATGACCTGCGACGGCAGCTTTGCCCTCGGCGGCTGCGTCTGCGCTGTGCTCATCGTCAATAACAACGTCGACCCGCTGCTCGCCGTGCTGGCCGGTATGTGCGCCGGCGCCATCGCGGGTGCCGTCACGGGCATTTTGACCACCGTCTTTGAGATTCCCGCGATCCTCGCCGGAATCCTCACCCAGATCAGCCTGTGGTCCATCAACCTGCGCATCATGGGCAAGTCCAATACGCCCATTCTTGCCAAGGGCACCGTGTTTTCGGCCGTCAGCAATATGACCGGCCTGCCGCAGTCCACCGTTGCCATCATCTTGGGCATCCTGCTCGCCGTGGCTATCGTTGCCATCCTGTATTGGTTCTTTGGCACCGAGATTGGCTCGGCGCTGCGCGCCACCGGCAACAACGAGTACATGATCCGCGCCCTGGGCGTCAACACCAACTCCACCAAGATGATCGCCCTCGTGCTCTCCAACGCCCTCATCGGCCTTTCGGGCGCGCTCATCTGCCAGAGCCAAAAGTATGCCGACATTGGTATGGGCACCGGTGCCATCGTTATCGGTCTTGCCGCCATTGTTATCGGTGAGGTGCTCGGCCGTCTGCTGCCCGGCGGCCTCACGCAGTTTAGCGTCCGTCTTGCCTCCGCCGTCTTTGGCTCCGTGGTGTACTTCCTTATCCGCGCCATCGTGCTGCAGTTGGGCATGGACGCCAACGACATGAAGCTGCTTTCCGCCGTAATTGTCGCTGTGGCCCTGTGCGTACCCGTGGTTTGGGAGCGCTATAAGCTCCGCAGCTCCTACACGAAGGGGGATGAGGCAGATGCTTAAGCTCTCGCACGTCAAGAAGACCTTTAACAAGGGCACCGTCACCGAGAAGCGCGCGCTCACCGGCGTCGACCTCACCCTGAATGACGGCGACTTTGTAACCGTGATCGGCGGCAACGGCGCCGGCAAGTCCACGCTGCTCAACATGATCGCCGGCGTGTACCCGCTCGATTCGGGCGTTATTGAGCTCGACGGCACCGACATCTCGCGCCTGAGCGAGTCGCAGCGCGCCAAGTACCTGGGCCGCGTGTTTCAGGACCCCATGCGCGGTACCGCTGCCGACATGCAAATCGCCGAGAACCTGGCCCTCGCCAAGCGTCGCGGCCAGCGTCGCGGCCTTTCGTGGGGCGTCACCAAGGCCGAGAAAGATGAGTACGTTGAGCTGCTCAAGCGCCTGGACCTTGGTCTGGACACGCGTCTCAACGCCAAGGTCGGCCTGCTCTCGG
>CABQNF010000269.1 GCA_902465465.1 uncultured Collinsella sp.
GGCTGACCCCCTGACGGCCCACCAAAGCATGTTAAAGCGACTGGCTTCGGCTGGTCGCTTTTTTGTTGACCTCGCATGGGGTCGAACCCGAAAGGGCACAGCCGCTTTCACAGATCGAGCCTACCCTGGGGATCGGTAAAACCGTCAGTACCCTCCTTGAGTTTCTTCTCGTCTGCCTTCACGCGACGCTCGAGCTTTTTTGTATCCTCGGCAGGCGGTAGGTTCTCGGGGACAATTCCGCGGTCGATGAGGCTGCCACGCACGCTTGTGTTGTTCTCGACGTGCTCTTGCTTGATCTGGTCCAGGCCGTACAGGTCGTGTTCCTCGGCGTTGAAGGCCGTCATCGAGTTCGTAAGGTCCTTTGCTTTGATGAGGACATCGGCTAACCTGTCCGCCAATGCCGCGCTCTTGGGTACGCCGAGCTGCTGCTTCATTTCCGCCGTGCTTCTGCCGCCGAATAACGCCTCATCGCCCTTCGACTTGATGATCGCGAATCCTTTGGAGTCCACGCCGCGTTTGAACGCAATACCCGAGAGCTGTTTCTCTGAATCGGATAGCGAGTGACGCGCCTACAAGCGCTGAATCTCTGCGAAGCGCTGCTCTATGAGCTCTTGGCGGCGCGTCTGCACGGCAAAGTATGCCTGGGCGAGCGCGATCTCTGGCTTGTTTGAATCTCCGTTCTGTGCGATTAAATAGCATGCATAGCGCGTAAGTTTGTAGTCTTTAACCGCGCGAGCGGCGACACCGGCAGTTACCATTTTCGTGGTGTCACGAAAATGGGAATCAACTGGAGTTTTGTTTGTTTCGCATGAGACTTTTGCCCTCTTAACAACTTCGGCGAAGTTCTCCCATCGAGTGTACCCCATGGGTTCCATTAAATCGCGTGCGAGCCAATACTCAACGCCGTCTTCCACATTGGCGTAGCTATCAAGTTCGATACGCCACTTCTCGATATCTCTACTGTCCATATCTCCTCCTCGCTGGTCTATTTTCTATGCGGGCTTTGCCCGCTCTGTATTCAGAATAAGGATACGCTGTCGTGCGGACACGAATGGGCCCCGTGCTGCTTCGAGCTCACGGGGCCCATGGATATCGATTGGTTGTGTTCTGCTTTAGATAGGTGTCCGGTTTAGTCCGCTCGAAAGTGCGAACCCAGGCTTTCAGTTCGCTTGCGCATGGCTTTGACCATTTCCTGTGCTAGTCGAATCTGCGATTGCAGGCGGGCGAGAGCTGCGATCTCGCTGTCATCGGCATGCGGCTTGCTCAGCGCCATGGCCTTGTCTTGCAGGCTTTCAAGCTGTTGCAGAGCCTCGGATAGGCCCGTCTCGGTTCGGTTGATCATGCAATAGGTGCTCATCGTGTGCCTAAGGCCGTGTGTCAGGCGTTCGGCATCTGTTGTGGCAATGCCGTAGTGGGGGAGGGCGATATCCGCCTTCAGGGCTGTCTCAGGCTCTTTATGCGCTGCAAGGGCTGCCGATGCGCCCGCGATGCGTCCGAACACGATGCCGTTGGCGCTTGACAAGCCACCAATGCGGTCGGCACCGTGCATGCCGCCTGTCGCCTCGCCGCAAGCGTAGAGGCCCTCAACGCCCGTGTACGCGGTCTTATCGATCTTGATGCCGCCGTTAGCGGCGTGGGCATACATCGCAACGCGCATCTCGTCAGTCGGGGCGATGCCGTGCTCGTCTTGCAGCCAGGTGGCAAAGGTCTGCACAAACTCTGGGACCTCCTCGCGGGGGAAGTCGTAGCGGAGCGCCAGGCCTTCGGCGCCTGCCTGATCGATGGCAAGATCGATAGCGCGGGAGGCCAAGCGTGATGTGAAAGGACCATATCCAGAGCGCTGCTCGAGCAGGTCGTCCAGCTTGTCGTCGGCAATATCTGCCGGCTGGTCTACATGTACGTAGCGCCAGGTTTTTTCGTTGAAGACCAAGTTACGCTTGGGCTCGATGAAGCCGGGCATCATCTGCATGAACTCTATATTAGTAAGCGATGCGCCGTGCGCGAGTGCGATGGCCTGCGAGGAGCTGAGCACATCAGCCGACGTAAGGCTGCGCTCGAACAGGCCGCCTGTGCCACCGGCTGCGATGACCGTGGCCTTGGCAGCAAAGGGCACGATTCGATTTTCGGTAAGGTCGTAGAGTACGGTTCCGGTTATTCTGCCGTTCGTGTCCTCAACAAGGTCGATAAGCTCATGGCGGGGGAGCAGGCGAATGCCGAGCGACTCGATCCGGGTCGTCAGAGCGTCCTCAAGCGGCTTGCGGGTGAGGCCGCGCCACATGCGCGTCTTGTGGTCAAAGCAGGGGATAAACTGCTTTTGCTGAGCACTCTCGGCGCTTTGCGGACGCTGGAGCTCAACGCCCAGATCTTGCTCGAGCCATTCAATCGCATGGGGAATGCCGTGGACAAACGTCTGGACAAGCTCG
>CABQNF010000270.1 GCA_902465465.1 uncultured Collinsella sp.
ATCATCGGGTTCATCACCGGCGTGTACTCCATCTCCTATATCAAGATCGATATCGAGGAGAAGACCATGCCGGCCGAGCGCACCAAGCAGTACTACGCGCTGTTTAGCTTGTTCGTTTTCACGATGCTGCTCGCCTGCCTGTCCAACAACATCATCCTCACCTGGGCGGCGGTCGAGGCCACCACGTTGTCGACCGTGTTCCTCGTGGGCATCTACAAGAACAAGCAGGCGCTCGAGGCGTCTTGGAAGTACGCGATGGTCTGCACCGCCGGCGTGGCCTTCGGCCTGTTCGGCACGCTGCTCATCTACGCGAACGCCGCCGATATCATGCCCAACGCGCATGAGGCAGCCTTCCTCACCTCCATCATGCCCTACGCCGACCAGTTCGACCCGATGCTCGTGCGCCTCGCGTTCGCGTTCATCGTCATCGGCTTCGGCACCAAGGCGGGCCTGTTCCCCATGCACACTTGGCTGCCCGACGCGCACTCCCAGGCTCCGAGCCCGGTCTCCGCGCTGCTCTCGGGCGTGCTGCTCAAGTGCGCCATGCTGGTGATCATCCGCTTCTACTCCCTGTCCATCATCACGGTGGGCGACACCTATCCGCGTACGCTCCTGCTCATCCTGGGCACGCTGTCCATCCTGGTGGCCGCCCTGTGCATCTTTAAGCAGGACGATATCAAGCGCCGCTTCGCGTACTCCTCCGTCGACAACGTCGGCGTGGTCGCGCTGTGCCTGGGTATCGGTGGTCCGCTCGGTATCGCCGCCTGCCTGCTGCACTGCATCTTCCACGGTTTCACGAAGGCGCTCGCCTTCTGCATGGCCGGTAACATCCAGCACATCTACCACACCCGCGACCTGAACAAGATCAAGGGCGTCGTCGAGATCGCTCCCGTCACGGCAGCGCTCACCATCATCGCCCTGCTCGCGCTCGCCGCCTTCCCGCCGTTCGCCCTGTTCATCTCCGAGTTCCTCACCTTCGTGGCCGGCGTCCAGTCCGGTCCCATCTGGGTGGTCGTGCTCGTGGCCATCGGCCTCACCGGCGTGTACTTCGCCCTTACCGGCATCGCGCTCAAGTCCATCTTCGGCAAGGCGCCCGAGGGCATGAAGCGCCACGAGGTGCCCGCCCTCATGATCATCCCCGAGATCGCCCTCGCGATCGTGGTCATGTGGTTCGGTATCGCCACCCCGGTCGCCATCACGAGCGGCGTCGAGGATGCAACGTCCGTCGTTTTGAACCAGAGCGTCGAAGAGCTCCACGAGGCTCCTCTCTACCGCATGGTGTTCAGTTCCCAGACCAAGACAAGCGAGGTGAATTAGCACCATGGCAGAACCTGAAAAGAAGGACTACGCTCGTCGTTGCGAAAGCCACGTCGAGGCCCTGCGCGCCGCAGTGCCGGGCGCTATCGAGAAGGTTGAGTGGCAGTGCGAGGACCAGCTGACGATCACCGTCAAGCTGGACCGTCTGCCCGAGGCCGTCCACTACCTGTACTACGAGCGCTACGGCTGGATTCCCGTGATTGTCGGCAACGACGAGCGCTCCCTGTGCGGCCGTTACGCCGTGTACTACGTCATCTCCATGGAGGGGGAGGACCCCGGCTGGGTTACCGTGCGTGCCGAGGTCGACCCCGCCAAGATGACGTTCCCGTCCGTGACGCCGTTCGTCCCCGCCTGCGTGTGGGGCGAGCGCGAGCTGCGCGATATGTTCGGCCTGATTCCCGAGGGTCTGCCCGACCGCCGTCGCCTGGTGCTTCCCGACGATTGGCCCAGCGGGCTGTACCCGTTGCGCAAGGATTCGATGGATTACCGTTTCCGCCCCGCCCCCGCGAGCGACATGGAAAACTACGAATTCTTGGCCGACACCAAGGGCAAGGAGACCACGCTCGTCCCCATGGGACCGTTGCACATCACCTCCGACGAACCCGGCCACTTCCGCCTGTTCGTTGAGGGCGAGACGATCGTCGATGCCGACTACCGTCTGTTCTACGTGCACCGCGGCATGGAGAAGGTCGCCGAGACCCGCCTGAACTATGACGCCGTGACGTTCCTCGCCGACCGCATCTGCGGCATCTGCGGCTGCGCCCACTCGGTGGCCTATGCCGAGGCCGTCGAGCGCGCCCAGGGCATTCATGTCCCGCCGCGCGCCCAGTACATCCGCGCCATCATGCTCGAGGTCGAGCGTCTGCACTCACACCTGCTCAATATTGGCCTCGCATCGCACTACACCGGCTTCGACTCCGGCTTCCAGCAGTTCTTCCGCGTCCGCGAGAAGTCCATGGACCTGGCCGAGAAGCTCTCCGGTCACCGCAAGACCTACGGCCTCAACGTGATCGGCGGCGTGCGTCGCGACATTTTGGCCGAGCAGAAGCTCTCCACGCTCACGACCATCCACCAGCTGCGCTCCGAGGTTCAGGAGCTCGTCGACG
>CABQNF010000271.1 GCA_902465465.1 uncultured Collinsella sp.
TCTTTATAGAGACAACAAGAAAGGAATCTGCATGTCTGAGTTTGCTGCCGGTCCTGCCGGTCGTATCGAGCGTGTCCGTGCCCTGATGGCCGAGCGTGGCTACGACGCCATCGTGGTGCGCGACGAGGCCAACCTTCGTTGGCTTACGGGCGTGAAGGGCGTTTTCGATTACACCTTTGAATTCCCGCACGCGGCGTTTATTACGGCCGACCAGTGCCTGTTCCATACCGACTCGCGCTACCTCAACAGCTTTGAGGAGAACACGCCCGCCGGCAGCCCCTGGGTTTACGACATGGACGAGGGTACCATCCCCGGCTGGGTCGCCGGCAAGATTGCGGCTAACAAGTGCCGTGTCTGTGCTGTCGAGGACGATATGCAGATTAACTTCTACCAGGGTATTCAGCGCGGCCTGGAGGACCGTTCCGTCGCCTGCATCCTACCGCTGATGCACGACGACATCCGCAAGATGCGCGCCATCAAGGATGCCGAGGAGATTGAGCTTATGCGCCATGCGCAGTCGATCACCGATGCCGCTTTCCAGCATATGCTCGGCTTTATTAAGCCCGGTATGACCGAGAAGCAGGTTCGCAACGAGCTCGAGAACTTTATGTTCGCCAACGGCGCCGACAGCCTTGCCTTCGGCTCCATCGTGGCGAGCGGTCCCAACACCGCCAACCCGCATGCCGTGCCGAGCGATCGCGTGATCGAGAAGGGCGATTTCGTTCTCATGGATTACGGCGCGGGCTACTGCGATTACCGCTCCGACATGACGCGCACCGTCGTGATGGGCGAGCCCACGCAGGAGCAGCTCGACCTGTACGCGCTCGTGCGCCGCACGCACGAGGAGTGCGTCGCCGCCATCCATCCGGGCGTTGAGGGTAACGACATCTTCAAGCTTTCCAAGAAGATCATCGGCGATGCCGGCTATGGCGATTACTACAATCATGGCCTGGGCCACGGCGTCGGTATCGACATCCACGAGCTGCCCAACTTCAACCGCAGCAAGAACACCATCGCGATCGGCTCGGTTGTCACCATGGAGCCCGGCGTGTACCTGCCCGGCGTGGGCGGCGTGCGCCTGGAGGATTACGGCGTGGTCACCGAGAACGGCTACGAGCCTTTCACCAAGACCCCGCACGACCTGCACGTCATCGATTGCTAGCCCATTTCGATAGATTTTTGGGGCGGGGCGTCCGAATCGATTCGGACGCCCCGCGTTCTCTTTTTATGCGCTCGCCGCAGGCGCCGTCTGCAAGTGTATAATTTCTGTCGTATGTAATTTGGACGTTTGTGCGTTCTGCCCATAACAAGAAAGGTCGCTATGCCTACCATTTCTACCGCCGACTTCAAGAACGGCCTCGGTCTCCGTATCAAGGACAAGGTCTACACCATCGTCGAGTTCCAGCATGTCAAGCCGGGCAAGGGCGGCGCGTTTGTGCGCTACAAGACCCGCGACATCAAGAGCGGCCGCGTCGTCGAGAACACCTGCAACGCCGGCACCAAGTTCGAGAGCGTCATGCTCACCACCCGTGAGTTCCAGTACCTCTACAACGATGGCACCGACTACATCTTCATGGACAACGAGTCCTATGAGCAGGTTCCCGTTCCCGAGGACATGGTGGGCGAGAACTCCAAGTGGCTGCGCGAGAACGACATCTGCCAGCTGCTCTTCGCCGACGATGAGCTCATGGGCGTGACCCCGCCGATGTTCATCGAGACCACCATCGTCCAGACCGACCCGGGCTTTAAGGGCGATACCGTCCAGGGTTCCACCAAGCCGGCCACGATCGACACCGGCGCTGTCATCCAGGTCCCCATGTACCTCAACGAGGGCGAGGTCATCAAGGTTGACACCCGCGACGGCAAGTTCGTCTCCCGCGTCTAGCAACCAACTCTTCTAGGAGGACTCATGCCCCAAGAAATCAAGATTGACGGCATCGGCATTTCGCCCGATGTTCTGACCGCCATCGTCTCGCGCGCCGTGTCCGATGTCGAGGGCATCGCCTCCGTTGGCGTCAAGGACCTTGCCACTAATCTTGTCTCCATGATGCTCTCGTCCAAGGCCCCGGCTTCCGAGCCGGCTGTCGAGGCCGAGGTCGTTGGCGACAAGCTCGCACTCACCGTGCGTGTCGTGGTGTTCTTTGGCTATCCGTTCAAGAAACTCGCCGAGGCCGTTCGCGCTGCCGTGGTCGCTGCCATCGATGCCCAGGTTGGCGTTGAGGTTGAGCGTGTTGACGTTTGCATCGACGGCCTCGTTTTCCCCAAGGAGTAACCTTTGAGCCTTAAGGTTTATCGCGGGCGTACGCTTGCCCGCAGTCAGGCGCTGCAGCTGCTGTTCCAGGCCGAGGCCACGGACAGCCCGCTCGAGCGCGTCCTCGAGGGTGATTTCCTGATCTC
>CABQNF010000272.1 GCA_902465465.1 uncultured Collinsella sp.
TTGACGGTCTTACCCACAAAGGCGGCCTTCTCGGGGTCCTTCGGGGAGACGGCGACGCCCGTGTCGCCGAGCATGGTCTCGGGACGCGTGGTGGCGACGACGATGTAGTCCTGGCCGTTGACCGGCTCGGTCAGCGGGTAACGCAGGTGCCACAGGTGACCCTTCTCGTCCTTGTACTCGGCCTCGTCGTCCGAGATGGCGGTGGTGCAGTTGGGGCACCAGTTGACGATGCGCTTGCCACGGTAAATCAGGCCGTCGTGGTACCAGTCGCAGAAGACCTTGCGCACGGCCTGGGCATAGTCCTCGTCCATGGTGAAGCGCTCGTTGTCGAAGTCGACGGAGCAGCCCATACGCTTGATCTGCTCGACGATGATGCCGCCGTACTCGTGGGTCCAATCCCAGCAAGCGTCGACAAACTTGTCGCGACCGATCTCCAGGCGGCTAATGCCCTCGCTCTTGAGCTTCTTGTCGACCTTGGTCTGCGTGGCGATACCGGCGTGATCGGTTCCGAGCACCCAGCGCGTGGACTTGCCGCGCATGCGGGCCATACGAATGATGGCGTCCTGGATGGAGTCGTCGGTAGCGTGACCCATGTGAAGCTTGCCGGTAACGTTGGGAGGCGGAATGGTGACGGTGCAGTCGCCCACGCCCTCACGGCGCTTGTAGTAGCCGCCGTCGAGCCACTTCTGCAGGATCGCCGGCTCGTTGGTCGACGGATCGTAGTTCTTGGGCATTTCTTCCATATATCTCTCCCTTGCCCGTCGGGGAGGAATGTAGGCCCGATTTTCGCTCGGTCAAGTCCTGGGCTCGCTCGAAGACCACATTAAGTGGTCTTCGGCTCGTGCGGAATCTACGAAAATCGGGCCTACATTCCTCCCCTTAGGTATCGATTACTTCAGTCTGATATGACTTCGCTGAGGCTTAAACAAACACACAGAATAACACAGGTAGTTGGGGTTATTGCGTATATATAAAATAGCCTCCGACCGTGGATGGTCGGAGGCTATTTACAAACACGTTTTTGGCTGGTTTAGCCGTAAATGCGCTGGGGCTGTTCTTCGCCCTTTACGGAGGCTTCGGTCACGACGACCTTGGCGACGTCTTTCTCGCTGGGGAGGTCGAACATCGTCTGCTGCAGCACGTCCTCGCAGATGGAGCGCAGGCCGCGGGCGCCGGTCTTGCGGGCGAGTGCCATGCGGGCGATCTCGTGCAGGGCGGCGTCCTCGAACTCAAGCTCAACGTCCTCGAGCTGGAACATCTTGCGGTACTGGCGCACCACGGCGTTCTTGGGCTCAGTCAGGATCGACACCAGGTCGTCCTCGTCGAGCGCCTGCGTCTGGGTGACGACGGGCGTACGTCCCACAAACTCGGGGATCATGCCAAAGGCGTTGAGGTCCTGCGGGAGCACCTGGCGCAGCAGGTCGTTCTCGTCGACCGAGGTGGGGCCGGCGATCTCGGAGTTAAAGCCCACACCCTTGTTGCCCACGCGGTCGGCGATGATCTTGTCCAGACCCACAAAGGCACCACCGCAGATGAACAGGATGTTGGTCGTGTCGATCTGCAGCAGCTCCTGCTGGGGATGCTTGCGGCCGCCGGTGGGCGGAACGCTTGCCACCGTGCCCTCAAGAATCTTAAGCAGCGCCTGCTGAACGCCCTCGCCCGAGACATCGCGGGTAATGGAAAGGTTCTCGGCCTTGCGGGCGATCTTGTCGATCTCGTCCACGTAGATAATGCCAACCTGAGCGCGCTCAATGTCGCCATCGGCAGCATTGATAAGCTTGAGCAGGATGTTCTCCACGTCCTCACCCACGTAACCTGCCTCGGTAAGCGCGGTGGCGTCGGCGATGGCAAACGGCACCTCGAGGATGCGCGCGAGCGTCTGGGCGAGCAGGGTCTTGCCGGTACCGGTGGGACCGAGCAGCAGGATGTTGGACTTGGCGAGCTCCACCTCGTCCATATCATCGTCGAGCTGCGATCCCATGCCGCCAGCCTCGTCAAAGGCCGAAAGCGCGGCGCCGCCCTCAATCACGCGGCGATAGTGGTTGTACACGGCCACCGACATGGCGCGCTTGGCGTCCTCCTGAGCCATAACATAGGCCGAAAGCTCGTCATAGATCTCGTGCGGCGTCGGCACGTGCGTGATGACCTGGCGGTCGTCCTCGAGCTCAAAGCCCTCGGTCTCGGGGTCCACGGCGGGCTGGGATGCAGCCTGACCATGGTCGTTGAGGAAGCCCGGCAGCTTGCCGTTGCGGGCATCGTCCATAAAGTCCGAAGCCAGCGACTCCTCCAGAATCTCGGAACAGGCGGCGACGCACTCGTCACAGATAAAGATGTTGGTCGGGCCCTTTACGAGGCGACGGACCTGACCCTGCTCTTTTCCGCAAAAGGAGCAGC
>CABQNF010000273.1 GCA_902465465.1 uncultured Collinsella sp.
GGAGCAGCGGATGGGGTTGCCGTTCTCGTCAAAGTTGTCCTGCATGTTACCGGCCCTCCTAGGCGTCCTTCGCGGCGAGGTCGCGCGAGGTGACGATACGGTCGATCAGGCCGTAGTCGAGGGCCTCGGCAGCGGTCAGGTAGTTATCACGCTCGGTGTCGGCCTGGACCTTCTCGATGGGCTGGCCCGAGGCGTCGGACAGGATCTGGTTGAGCTCGCGGCGAGTCTTCTTAATCTCCTCGGCAACGATCTCGATCTCGGTCTGCTGGCCCTGGGCACCGCCGCTGGGCTGGTGAATCATAACCTTGGAGTGCGGCAGACAGAATCGCTTGCCCTTAGCGCCGGCCGAAAGCAACACGGCGGCCATAGACGCGGCCATACCGACGCAAATGGTCGAGACCTGCGGCTTAATAAAGTTCATAGTGTCAAGAATCGCCAAGCCGGAGTAGACCTCGCCACCGGGCGAATTGATGTAGAGCGAGATATCCTTCTCGGCATCCTGGCTCTCAAGATGCAGCAGCTGGGCAACGACCAGGTTGGCGCTGACGGAGTTGATCTCCTCGCCCAAGAAGATGATGCGGTCGTTGAGCAGGCGCGAATAGATATCGTAGCTGCGCTCGCCGCGCGGCGTCTGCTCGATAACGTATGGCACGAGGGCGGAATCGAACTTAGCGATCATACGCATCTCCATTTCTCTTACGGACCAATAGTGGTTCTAGATAAACGTACGGTGCCCGCATGCTATGCATTGGCTGGCACCGTACGAAGCAACCGGATAACCGGTGTATAACTTTACCCCATCACGGGCGCACCCATGCGCTCGCGGGCAAGGTAGCGAGAATTACTCGGCGTCCTTGGCGGTCTCGTCGACCTCGGTCACCTTGGCGTTCTCGACCAGGTGATCGACGGCCTTGGAGCGACGGATGGACTCGCGGACGGCAGGCATGCGGCCATCGGCGATGAACTCGGCCTTGGAAGCCTCGACGTCCTTGACGCCAGCCTTCTCGAACTCGGCGTTGATGTCGTCCTCGGTGACCTCGATCTTGAGCTCACGGGCGAGAGCGTCGAGCGCCAGGGACTCACGGGCAACGTCGTTGGCCTGCTTGTGCAGGTCGCCGATGAACTGCTCCATGGTCAGGCCGGAAGCGGGCAGCCAGGTGTCGAGCGTCATGCCGCGGGCAGCGAGGTTGGACAGGAAGTTCTGGCCGAGCTCCTCAAAGACGGACTGCTCGTAGTCGGCGTCCATCTCGTCGAGCTGCAGACGCTCGGCGAGAGCGGAGACGCAACGGTTCTCCTTCTCGGCCGGGAGGCGGGAAGCCTTGTCCTGCTCGATCTCGATCTTGATGGCGTCGCGCATGGCGTCGATGCTGTCGAAGCCAAAGTCGGACTTGACGAGCTCGTCGGTGAGCTCGGGTGTGTTGCGGACCTTGATGCCCTTGACGGTGACCTCGACGGTGTGGGTCTCGGCCTCCTCGCCCTCCTCGACCTCGTCGGTCCAGGTGACGGTCTTGACGTCGTCAACGTTAGAGCCGATCAGGGCCTCGTTGAACTCCTTGGGGTTGCTGTCGCTACCGGCGATGAGCATGCGGCCCTCGGCGGCAAAGTTGTCGGCGTTCTCGACGGCCTTGAGGTCGACGGTGACGTAGTCCTCGGCCTCGACGGCGCGGCCCTCGACGTCCTCGAAGGTGGCGCGGTAGTTGAGGAGCATCTCGACCTGGTTGTTGATCTCGGACTCGGTGACCTCCGCAGGGGGCATCTCGATCTCGACAGCGTCGAAGGAGGAGAGCTCAGCGGCGGGACGCAGGGAGAACTCGACGGTGTAGGTGTAGTCCTCGTGATCCTTGGCGAGGTCGAGCTCCTTGTAGTCACCGTTCTTGGTGGGGACGATGTCCAGCTCGTTGAGGACGGCGGGCTCGTTGGCGGCGATCAGGTCGTTGGTGGCCTGAGCGAGGGTAGCCTCGGCGCCAAGAGCGGAATCGATGACCGGACGGGGGGCCTTACCGGCGCGGAAGCCCGGGAAGCGGTACTTCTTGGCGGTCTCCTTGTAGGCCTTCTTGATCGCGGCGTCGACGTCGGCGGCCGGGATAGTGACCGTAGCGGTGAGCTTGGCGTCCTTGACGTCAGAAGCGGTGATGTTCAACACGTTCCTCCTCATACTGCCCAGCTTAACTGAGGTGCTGGTACCTTTATGCAACAAGCGTCGCGAGGGCATAAGCCGACGCGGGTGCGTTGGTGCGGGCGAAAGGACTCGAACCTTCACGGGAATCCCACCAGAACCTAAATCTGGCGCGTCTACCAATTCCGCCACGCCCGCATGAGCGCACAGATTAGGAATGATAGCAGATACGAGCGACAAGCGCACGCACACCTTTTACAGGCTCACGACCTCACCA
>CABQNF010000274.1 GCA_902465465.1 uncultured Collinsella sp.
GCACCCAGGCACTTGGCCAGGATCGAGCCGGAAATATCGCCGCCGCCACGATCGAGCAGCTTAATCTGGCCCTCACGCGTCGCGCCGTAGAAGCCAGGCATAACAAAGCCGCCCTGCTGACCGTACTCCTGCACCAGCTCGGAGGTGCGATTCATGCTGAGCGTACCGTCGTGATGGAACGCTACAACCGTCGCGGCGTCCAGGAACGGTAGGCCCAGGTACTCAGCCATAAGGCGAGCGGTGAAGTACTCGCCGCGGCTCACGAGCTCCTCGGTGGAGTAACCGCCCGCGCGGGCGCGCTCGGCAAAAGCTGCGAACTCCTCACGGATGGGATAGGTGAGCTCCAACTCATCAGCGATATCAAAATAGCGCTGGCCGATGTCCTCGAGCAGCTCCTCGCACGACACGTGGTACTTAACGTGCGCGTTAACCAGGTAGAGCAGGTCGGTCACCTTGGTGTCGCCCTTAAAGCGGCGACCGCAGGCGGAAACCACCACAAAACGGCGAGCCGGGTCGGCATCGACGATGGCCTTGATCTTCTTAAAGTGTTCGGCGTCGGCGACCGACGAGCCGCCAAACTTGGCAATCTTAATCATGGGCTGGAGGTTACCTTTCTAAAAAGCCTCTGCGAACCTATTTTGCGCGCTCTGATACCATGGTTTCACCGATTGGGACCAAGGCATCCGAGGAGCAGTGTTATATGGGAACTTATCATAGTACACGAGGACGCACTTTATCGTGCTCAAGTAAGGTGGCAATCCGCACCGGCATCGCTCCCGACGGGGGTCTGTTTGTCTCGGACGAGCTCGGCACCCAGCAGGTCGATATCAGCTCGCTTGCAGATAAATCGTACTTTGAAATCGCTCAAGATGTGTTGGGAATGTTACTGAATGATTACACGACCGAAGAAATTTCGGCGTGTGTCGACGAGGCATATCGCGGCACGTTCGCGAGTGAAGAGGTTACGCCGCTCGTCAAACTCGACGCTGCGCCGGGCGCTGACGTCCCTCAGACCTATGTGATGGAGCTCTTTGGCGGCCCCACGAGTGCCTTCAAGGACGTCGCCCTGCAGATGCTCCCCCGCCTGATGGCCCGCACCTCCGCCAAGGACGGCGGCGCCGAGCGCATCATGATCGTCACCGCCACGTCGGGCGACACGGGCAAGGCCGCACTCGCCGGCTTTGCCGACGCCCCGGGCACGGGTATTACCGTCTTTTATCCCGAGGGCAAGGTCAGCCGCGTCCAAAACCTGCAGATGTCCACGCAGGACGGCGATAACGTCGCCGTCTGCGGCATCCGCGGCAACTTCGACGATGCCCAGAGTGCCGTCAAGCGCATCTTTGCCGATAAGGAGCTTGCCGAGCGTCTTGAGTCCGCCGGCACGGTGCTTTCGAGCGCCAACTCCATCAATGTCGGCCGTCTGGTACCGCAGGTCGTCTACTACTTTGCCGCCTATGCGCAGCTGCTGCGCGCCGGCGCTGTCGAGGCCGGCGACGCCGTAGAGTTCTGTGTGCCCACCGGCAACTTTGGCGACATCCTGGCCGGCTACTATGCCAAGCGCATGGGTCTGCCCGTCGCCAAACTCGTCGTGGCCAGCGACAAGAACAACGTGCTCGCCGACTTCCTGACCACCGGCGTCTACGACCGCAACCGTCCGTTCTTCACCACCATCTCGCCGTCGATGGACATCCTCATCAGCTCTAACCTGGAGCGCATGCTGTATTTCCTGTCCGATGGCGACTGCGAGCTCGTTGCCGGCCTTATGGAGCAGCTGGCACAGACTGGTCGCTACGAGGTTCCCGCCGACCTGCTGGCAAAGATTCAGAGCGTCTTTGGCTGCGGTTGGGCCAGCGAGGACGAGGTCCGCGCTGCCATCAAGAGCTGCTGGGATGCGAACGGCTACGTGATCGACCCGCACACCGCTTGCGGCTATCACGTCTTTGAAAAGGTCGCTCCCGCCGAAGGCGCCAAGGCCCGCGTGCTGCTTTCGACCGCCAGCCCCTACAAGTTCCCGCGCGCCTGCTGCGACGCCCTGGGCCTCGACGTTCCCGAGGATGATTTTGAGGCTATGCGCGTACTCGAGCAGGCCACCAACACGGTCGCCCCGACCCAGCTCGCCGAACTCGAGTCCAAGCCCGTCCGCTTCGAAGACGTCTGCGACGTAGCCGACATGGCCAACTACGTAGAGTCTGCAGCAAAAAAGATGGCTATCAACTAAACCCCTTATAAGGCGCCGGCGAAAGCCGGCGCACTTTCTTTTAATTTGGCTCCCCAGCGCGGTGAGGAGACGGCGTAGGTCGGTTTCACGCTTGCTCCGTCGCGAGTTCCGCACGAGCCGAAGGCCACTAAATGTGGCCTTCGTGCGAGCAGGA
>CABQNF010000275.1 GCA_902465465.1 uncultured Collinsella sp.
CTCGGCCGGCATACTCAGGTTGGGGTCGAACTCGCACTCCCCCATCACCGCACCGGCCAGAGCATAGCGCACCGACTCACGCGGCATGTGGATAATCGGCACCTTCGTAAACGACTGGATCTGGTCGTAGAAGTAGTGCGACGTGTTGCAGGGAATGGCAATGTGCGCACAGCCCAGCGACTCGAGTGCCTGGGCGCACTCTTTCATGGTCGCCAGCAGCTTAGCATGCTCGCCGGTCTTAATGGCCAGCGTGCGGTCGGGCATGGTCGACTTGGAGAGTACCACCATGTCGATATGTTCCTGATCGCAGGCAGCAGCCGTATGACGCACCACCTGGTCGTAGTAATACGACGTGGCCTCGGCGCCCATGCCGCCGATAACTCCCAGCTTTTCCATCGCCGCCTCCTTGGTGACGCTTGCGCAATTGCGCGTATCATACCCGCGCCCGCCCGATGCAAACCGGACGGGCGCCGCGCTCATCTACTTGTAATACGTCTTGAACAACTTAAAGTGGCGCAGCTTGGTGTGCCACATGCGCAGCCAGCGGTTAAAGACAAAGTCGCCCTTCATAAACGAAGGGTCGGCGCCCTTGCCTTCCTTGTCCAGGCGATGCACCTTAGCGCGCAGCTCGGGATCCTTGACGTACTTGTCGACGACGCCCATGGGGACGACCATCCACAGGGCCTCGTCCTGAGCCGTCACAAACTCCGGCTCAAACGGACGGTTGAACACATACTCGTCCACCACATACTTGGCAACGTTAAAGCCACTGTTAGTGACGTAGTAGTTGCTGCGGCCCTGGCGCGTGTTGAAATCGAAGAACTTAAACGAGCCGTCGCGCTCGTCGTACTTAACGTCAAAGTTGGAATAGCCCACAAAGTGAAGGTCCTCGAGCAACTTGCGCACGCCGCCCATGAGCTCGTCGTTGGGCTCGGTAATGATACAGGCATGGTTGCCGACACCGTGGGGCTGATGCTCCTCGAGCAGCACATGGCCCAGGCACATCATGCGCACCTTGCCGTTGCGGTCGGAATAGCTAGTGAGCACGCGCATGTACTCGTCGTTGCCGGGCACGCGATCCTGCAAGATCAGATCGTCGGTGTAGCCGCTGGCATACGAATCGCGAATGACCTGTTCCAGCTCGGCGCGGTCGGCAATCTCATAGGCCTTCTTCTGGCCCTCAAATTCGTGCTGCCACCACATGATGCCGTCAGAAGGCTTCAGAATCATCGGGTAAGGAAAATCGATCTGGTCGAGCACTTCGGCAGGCGCCTCACCCTGGGCATTAAGCATCGCCTTGGTAAAGGTAAACGTGTGCGGATAGGGCACACCATGCTTCTCGCACAGCTCGTAG
The DNA here is from genome assembly GCA_902465465.1 of uncultured Collinsella sp. Classification (GTDB taxonomy): domain Bacteria; phylum Actinomycetota; class Coriobacteriia; order Coriobacteriales; family Coriobacteriaceae; genus Collinsella. The sequence continues at coordinate 1,355 of CABQNF010000275.1, forward strand.
AAGATCTCCTTCTTCTGGCACTGCTCGAGCATGCTGTAGGGCGCGTAGGGAGCGACGATGTTATCCGCCAGCTCATGGGCATCCTTGGCCTGAGCCACGAGGGCAACATAGTTGTCGCCACAGCCCATAAGGACAATCGTCTTGTCGGCATGCGCTTGGGCAATGCCGTTGACGGTTTTAAGCATCACGGGCATGGTGTCGATATCCACGTTGGGCGTGTAGTCGATAATCTGGCTGCGGTACGCGGGACCCGTCTGGTACTTGCCAAAAACCAGACTCTTGACCTGGTACTCCTCGTAAAAGGCGCGCGCCACCGAATAGGCGTTGATGTCGCCACCGAGCAGCACGGGAATGAACTCGCGCTCTGTAAACTGCAATGCCATGGAAACTTCCTATCATGAACTGCCCACACAACGGGCGGTCTTTGCGCAACTGATTTATTTTAGCGTGCCAAACCGCCGGCGCCCAAAGCTCCACCGTATCTATGGCAATCGACGTAATCGTCCAGCACGAAGACGGCGCTCACCGTTGTATGACAATGGGCAACGAACCTACCATTGTTGTAGGATTCAGCGTATTGACATCCTCGAACGAAAGGCGCACACGTGCCCCAAGACCATCCGACCGATAATCCCATCCTCAATGCCGCGAAGCGTGAACTGGCGGAACGCGCGAAAGCGACCACTCCCCTGTGCACGGCAAACGACGCCTACAATGGACCCGCCCACATCGTCTCGATCAACACGTCGGCACACAAGGGCACGCGCAAGTCGCCCGTCGTCGATGGACACGACACCGTTATAGAGCAATTTGGTCTCACCACCGATGCGCACGCCGGACATTGGCACCGCCAGGTCTCTTTTTTAGCCGCGGAGTCCATCCAGACGGCGCAGGCACGCGGGCTCGACGTACACGAGGGTGACTTTGGAGAGAACTTCACAACCCGGGGCATCAACCTGCTCTCGCTCCCCTTGGGCACACAGCTCAAGCTTGGCAGCGAGGTGCTTGTCGAAATC
>CABQNF010000276.1 GCA_902465465.1 uncultured Collinsella sp.
ACGGCAACTACCCCGGCCCCATGGATCCCTTCCCCGCGCAGCGCGGCGAGTTCTACACCTACGACGACCTGTCGGTGGAGCTCGTGGACTACGTGCGCGACATGGGCTACACGCATATCGAGGTCATGCCGCTTATGGAGCATCCCTTCGATGGCTCCTGGGGCTACCAGACGACCGGCTACTACGCCGCCACGTCGCGCTACGGCAACCCGCAGCAGCTCATGCACTTTATCGATGCGTGCCACGAGGCGAGCATCGGCGTGATCATGGACTGGGTGCCCGGCGGTTTTTGCGCCGACTCCCACGGCCTTGCAACCTTTAACGGCCACATGCTGTTTGAGCACGAGATTCACCCTAACTGGGGTACTCACAAGTTTGACTTCGCCCGCGGCGAGGTCCGCTCCTTCCTGGTCTCCAACGTGCTGTATTGGCTCGAGAACTTCCACGTTGACGGCATTCGCATGGACGGCGTGTCCAGTATGCTGTACCTCAACTTTGGCATCGACGATCCGGGCCAAAAGAAGTTCAACAAGTACGGTACCGAGGAGGACCTGGACGCCAGCGCGTTTATCCGTCAGGTCAACTGCGCCGTGGAGGCGCACTACCCCGACGTGATGATGATGGCCGAGGAGTCCACCGCGTGGCCGCTCGTGACCTATCCGCCGCAGGACGGCGGCCTGGGCTTCCACTACAAGTGGGACATGGGCTGGATGAACGACACCCTGCACTACATGCAGACCGATTTTCCGTGGCGCCCCGGCAACCACGGGCTGCTCACGTTCTCCATCATGTACGCCTTTACCGAGAACTTCATCTGCCCGCTGAGCCACGACGAAGTCGTGCACGGCAAGTGCTCGCTGATCGGCCGCATGCCGGGCGACTGGTGGCGCCAGTTTGCCGGCCTGCGCACGCTGGCTTTCTATCAAATGACACACCCCGGTGCCAAGCTCAACTTTATGGGCAACGAGATCGGCCAGTTTATTGAATGGCGCTACTACGAGTCCATCCAGTGGTTCCTGACCGAGGAGTACGAGACCCACCGTCATCATCAGGCGTTTATCAAGGCGCTCAACCACCTGTACACCGCCGAGCCCGCCCTGTACGAGCGCGGCTACACCGACGACGGCTTTACCTGGATCGACGCGGATAACTCCAAACAGTCCATCGTGAGCTTTGTGCGCCAGGGCGAGGACGTCGATGACGACCTGGTGATCCTGATCAACTTTGATCCGGCGAGCTACGAGAGCTTCCGTGTGGGCGTGCCGCGCGAGGGCGACTGGGAGGTCATCTTCGATTCCGACCGTCCCGAGTTTGGCGGCAGCGGATACGCCGGCGAGGAGCCCTATACCTGCTCGAGCGAGCCCTATCCCTGGAACGGGCAGATGGACTCCATCGAGATCAAAGTGCCCGGTCTGGCAGGCGTGGTCCTTAAGCGCCGTGGTCCCAGCAGCTATAAGCCGCCCGTGGTCGAGGAGCCCAAGAAGGCGACGCGCAAGCGTGCGTCCTCGGTGAAGCTCAAGACCGCGGCTGCTAAGAAGGCTCCGACCAAGGCGAAGGCTGCCAAGCCCGCTGCCAAGGCTTCGGCCAAGTCCACCACAGCCAAGAAGGCAGCCACCAAAAAGGCTGCTCCCAAGACCAAGGCAGCTGCTGTTAAGGCTCCTGCCAAGAAAGCGTAACAAAGGCGTTACCACTGTAACTACCCGCCCCGCGGGGGCGTAGGATACATGTCATAACCGTTCCGGGAGATATCCCCGGGGGAAAGGAACGTATGAATAAGATCTTCGACAACAAGCAGGAGTTTACCGAGCTCTATCGCGATGCCGTCATGAGCATCAGCGGCAAGAGCGTCGAGGCCGCCAGCGACCTCGACCGCTTTAACGCCCTGGCCAAGCTCGTGGCCGAGAAGGCGCGCACCGTTGCCACCAAGAGCGACGCCCGCGCCACCGCCGAGGGCAAGAAGCGCGTGTACTACTTCTCGATCGAGTTTTTGATCGGCCGCCTGCTCGACAACTACCTGCTCAACTTTGGCGTGCGCGACATGGTCGCCGAGGCGCTCAACGACATGGGCTTCGATCTGTCCGTCATCGAGAACCAGGAGCCCGATCCGGCTCTGGGCAACGGTGGCCTGGGCCGTCTGGCCGCATGCTTCCTGGATTCCATGGCAGCCGAGGGCATTGCCGGCTACGGCAACGGCATGCGCTACCGCTACGGCCTGTTTAAGCAAGAGATCGTCAACGGCAGCCAGGTCGAGGCTACCGACGAGTGGCTCACGCACGGCTATCCCTGGGAGGTGCGTCGTCAGGACAAGGCCGTGACCATCAAGTTTGGCGGTCGTGTTGAGGGCTTTGAGGAGGACGGCCGCACGTTC
>CABQNF010000277.1 GCA_902465465.1 uncultured Collinsella sp.
TTGGACATACGGACGGGCTTGCCGTTGCGCAGCAGGTTGACGAGCTGGCCCAGCAGGACCTCGAACTTGCCGGGGTAACCAAGAGCGTCGCAGACGCAGCGGACGCGCTCGATGTAACCGTGGTGGTCGGCGCCCCAGATGTCGATGACGTGGTCAACGCGCTGGAACTTATCCCAGTGATAGGCAACGTCGGAGGCGAAGTAGGTGTACTCGCCGTCGGACTTGATCAGGACGCGGTCCTTGTCGTCGCCCAAGTCGGTGGAACGGAACCACAGGGCGCCGTCCTTGGTGTAGAGGTAGCCCATCTTGTCGAGCTTCTCAAAAGCGCGGTCGACGGCGGAGGTGCCGGCGGTCTCGCCCTCGGTGTCCTTCACATACAGCGAGCGCTCGGAGTACCAACGATCGAAGTCGCAGTTGACGGCGTGGCAGAGGTCGCGCATGTTATCGACCATCTTTACATAGCCGCGCTCGCGGAAGCTCTCCATGCGCTCCTGTGGATCGGCGTTGACCCACTTATCGCCGTCGGTGCGCCAGAACTCGGCGGCCTCATCGATGATGTAGTCGCCGCCGTAGGAGTCCTTGCCCAGGGTCTCGGCAAAGTTGTCCTGGTACGGATGGGTCTCGGGATGCTCGTCGTTCTCGTCGGCGACAAAGGCGTCGCGGTCGGCGATCAGCAGCTTGTGAGCCTCGTCGATATCCACGCCCTGCTTGGCGATGATGTCGGCAAGCTGCATATAGCGCGTGCTGATGGAGTTGCCGAAGGTGTTCATCTGAGAGCCGTGGTCGTTGATGTAGAACTCACGCTGGATGTCGTAACCGGCGTGGTCCATGACGCGGCAGAGCGAGTCGCCCAGCGCGGCCCAGCGGCCGTGGCCAATGTGCATGGGGCCGACGGGGTTGGCGGAAACGAACTCGACCTGGGTCTTCAGGCCACCACCGACGTTGGACTTAGCGAAGTCCATGCCCTTCTCGCGAGCCTCGCCAAAGATGGCATTTTTGACGGCAACGGAGAGGTAGAAGTTGATGAAGCCGGGGCCTGCGATCTCGACCTTCTCAATCGCGGGGTCCTCGGGCATATGGGCAACGACGGCCTCGGCGATCTTGCGCGGGGCACAGTGAGCCAGCTTGGCGGACTTCAGGGCCATGGTGGAGGTCCACTCGCCATGAGAAGTGTCAGCCGGTCGCTCGATGGCGCAATCGTCAAGTTCAAATGCGGAAAGGTCGCCGGCCTCCTGGGCCGCAGCAAGCGCAGCGCGTACCAGCTCTTCAATCTTCTCGGGCATAGGTCCTCCTTGTGTTAAAGCCCCCGAGCTCTTGGTCACTCGTAGGGCAAAAGCCAGAGTTTGTAGCACTCTATCACAAGCAGTAGCTACTGTCGCAGGGTAAAGCTAATAGATATTGCATATGCACAAAATTGACTACAGCTTGTATGGAGTCACTCAAAGATGCCAGTCTGCCTGCAAATTATGCACGCGTTGAAAATGCATAAAGGTGTGAATGAGCTGCGTCTTTTATCGAATACTCTTACCTATCAGAGTTGTGTGCTTTTCCTGCATAAAGTGAAGATTTGCGCACGTCAGCGTGTTATTCTAGACATACGTAAATTCGTATAAGTTGGAGGTAGCATGTTCTCAATCGGTCAACACGTCATTCATCCGGGTCAGGGAGTCTGTACCGTCGTTGGTTTTAGGGACGACACACCGCAGCCCATGCTGTTGCTCGAGACCAAGCAGGGACATGCACAGACGATCCTCATGTACCCCGTGGCGCAGGCCGACCGTTTGCACGCCGCTATCTCTCAGCAAGATGCCGAGCACCTGTTGAGCCACTACGACGAGCTGGAGTGCGACACCTTTACCGAGCGCAACAGCTCACTTGAGGAGACGCACTTTAAGCAGCAGCTCAAGCTGGGCGCGCCCGAGACGGTCCGCGTGGCAAAGACCATGATGCACCGCATTCGCCAGGCCGAGGAAGCTGATAAAAAGCCCAGCTCCTACTACATGCGAGTACTCAAGGAAGCCAAGCGCCGCTCCATCGAGGAGTTCGCTGTGGCCTTGGGCGTCACCGAGGAGGACGCTGAAGCCCGCCTAGCCCAAGCCGCCCTCAACTAACCCAACCGCGCCAAAACCACCACAAAGGGGACAGGCACCTTTGTGGTGGTTTTCTTGTTCTAGTAGTATTCATTCTTATCGATACCCACGAGCACAAGGAGTCTCCTATGGCAGAGCCGCTTACCGCCGGAATCACCCGCGACCGCGCGTTCGAACTGCTCAACGAGCACAACAAGGACCCGTTCCACATCACCCATGGCGAGACGGTCGAGGGCACTATGCGCTACTTTGCGCGCGAGTTCGACCCCG
>CABQNF010000278.1 GCA_902465465.1 uncultured Collinsella sp.
GGGGCGGCACGTTTTTGTATGGGGTTCCGGTCTCCACAATTTCCGTCAAGCTTTTGGTTAGATTTTGGTCAGTTGGCGTAAGGGTGGAAGGCCAAAAGATTGCTGGCGAAAAAAGCTCAGAGAAAGTGCTGGTAGGGGAGTTGTTGAGCTTTTCGACAGCTTTTGAGCAAAAGAAACTTTGTGGCTATTGCCGGCGATTGCGTTGTCGCGGTCATGGCGGTGCGGGATGCTGGTCGTAAGCGTCGAATTCTCCGACTTTGGAGGCCAACATGGACCTGTTTCTTGAGACTCCGCAGCAACAAGCTAAGCGCATGCTGCGTCAGCAGCAACGACTCATGGAGATGCAAATGCAAGGGGCGGCAGCCCAGCCCTTTGCGCAAAATGTCGTGCCCGCTGCTGTACCTGCAGCTGTGCCCGGGTGTGAATCGGCGCCAGAGGCCTATTCCGTACAGCAAGATTCATATGCGCAGGAGCTCGCGTTCGACAAGCGTCGTGCGCGTCGTCGCCGTGTGGGCCAGCGCTTGCGCACATTGGCGATGATCGTGCTCATCCCGTTAGGGCTTGCGGCCATCTTTCTGGCGTCGTATGCCCTCACGTGCATCCTCAACGGCGCATCGCCCAACGAGGTGCTCCAACATCTGTCAGCCCTCGGCCAGCGCCTAGGCGATGTCATAACAACCATCCAGGTCGGTTGGGAAGGCTGACGTTTGCCGCCATTGGTCTTCTTGGATGCAAGGATTATCGCCACGAGTGGAATCCTTGCATCTTACGGGCCCTATCGTGCGACTGAATAGTATTATTGAAGATGAATAATAATAGGATTTGATATGTATAAGCAGGATTTAGAGCAGACTCTGTTGGGCATTGACGAAGAGGCAGAGCTGGAAATAGGTCCAAGAGACGACAGGCCGAGCGTTGTATTGGTGGGAGGAAGCGCCTTCATGCTAAACGATGTGACGAATCGGTCGGTTACACATGACATTGATGTGTTTGAGGCAGACAGGTGTCTCCGCGAGATCATAGCTCGATACCCCGAGGTGAATGGTATGGCGGTGGCATATTGTAATCAGATGCCATTTAATTACGAAGACCGTTTGATTCCCTTGGATATTGGGGCGCGTTTTATCAGGTACTTTACGCCATCCTTGGAGGACCTGGCGGTAATGAAGCTCTATGCCTACCGTCCGAACGACATTATCGATCTTCATAGCCAGGCATTCGTCGACCGACTTGATTGGGGGCTGCTCGAACGGCTTATATTCGACGAGGGAGAAGCACTGGCGTCGTCGCCTTCGGAGCGAAGCTATCAAGAGATGGTCTGTGCATACAGGCAATACAAAAAGGAGGTGCTCGGTTGAATCTGACCTTTGAGGGATTCTTAAAAGGCTATTGCCGAGAGCTATCTGGACAGCAGTCGCTCAGTTTTAGAAAACTGGTTAAGCAAGCGACGACGGTTGCGCCGCGTGTGGCGGAGCCTCTGTTTTTGCTCGCTTTGGCGCAAGGAAAAGCCGAATACGTTCTGGGTTTATCCGAGGGCTCGTGGATGGAACGGGATTACCGAGACGTTTTATCCTTGTACGGTCAAGCGGGTAGCATGGCGTCTCTATGCGCCAAAAGTGAGCTCCCTAATCGTTATGCCAACGTTTGGCGTGCGTATAGAGCGGTGAAGGAAAAGCCGGCGGCCGATAGAAGGGTGAACGCCCTGATGAGAAAGAAAACGCTGGAAGCATTGGAGGAATCGGGTGTAACGCGCTATGGCCTCTGCCGTGCTCTGCGCCTGAATAAAGGAAACGTATACGCATACTTGGCCGGCGATGACTCAAAGGTGAGCAGGAAAACGGCGCGCCGCATTATGGAATATGCGGAGGAGAGGGGCGCCCAAGAAGGGGCCGGGCGCCCGGTGTGTGTGACGGGGTAAGATTGATCGCGGTTTTGATTGATGATCGATTGAGTTTGTTGGGCGGAGTCTATGTCTGCTATTGATATTGTGCTTGTTGTGATCGCCTTGGTGGCGGTGGGGGTTGCTGTGGCTTGCGCCCTCCAGCTCAAGAGCCTGCGTGCCGAGTTGCGGGAGCGTGGCGACAGTAGCGCGGAAACGCTGGCAGCACTCGAGCAGGCCAACAACGCGCTCGATGCCCTGAACGTCGCGCTGGCCGAAACTCGCCGCACGGCCAACGCCATCGCGCAGCAGCAGACGACAGATGCGGCCGTGGAGCAGCAACGTTACCTGACCATCGCACGTGAGTTTTCGCAAGCTGGTGACCGGATGGATGACCTTCGCCGCGAGACGGCCCAACAGCTCGGTGCCAACCGCGAGGGCATCGAGCACCGCCTGGACAAGGTGCGCGAGACGGTCG
>CABQNF010000279.1 GCA_902465465.1 uncultured Collinsella sp.
GAGGGAGGCCGTTTCCGACCTCCCTCGCAAAGGGTCTCTGATTACTCCCACTCATTGGGGACAGGCTTACATGAGTGATTGCACTCATTGGGGACAGACTTAAATGAGTGCTCTTGAAATGCCGGCGCCTGGGGACGTTCCTTTTCTGTCGGCAGTTTGGGACGGTCCTTAGAGCTGCAGCGCGCCATGAGTGACGTGGTGAAGCGGATCATCCTGTCTTTGAAGTTCTAAGTAGAATTCCCCGTCTCTGAGCAATGATTAGTGCGCATTTGTGCGTATTTGCGTGCGCAGGATTGCGTGACCATGCGTGTATATGCGCCGTCTGCGGTTGTATTTTGACCGTTTGGCGGTTATATACGCAGAAGTACGCACATACACGCGTATTTGTGCGAATATATAGCTGTCAGAATTGAAAGACTTTTCACGACGCAGGAGGTATTCATGGCAGATTCCAAGCAGGCTCCACTCGACTCCGCGGCAGCCGCAAAAGCAGCGTTCGCTTCGGTCCAGGATAAGCCGTTCCCTAACGACATCTTTACGGCTCCCGAGCTTCGCTGGGCTGTGATCGGTTGTGGCGTTATCGCCAACCAAATGGCCCAGTCCCTCGCGCTGGCCGGCCGCAAGCTTGCGGGCGTCGCCAACCGCACGCTGTCCAAGGCCCAGGCTTTTGCTGAGCAGTATGGCATCGAGAAGGTCTATGAAACGGTTGAGGACCTCTATGCCGATCCGGATATCGACGCCGTCTATATCACCACGCCGCACAACACGCATATCACCTATCTGCGTGCCGCGCTGGCCGCCGGCAAGCATGTGCTCTGCGAGAAAGCCATTACCCTCAACTCCGCCGAGCTCGACGAGGCCCGTGCCATCGCCGACGAGCACAACGTGGTCCTTATGGATGCCACCACGGTGCTTCACATGCCGCTGTATCAGGAGCTGCGCCGCCGCATGGATGCCGGCGAGTTTGGCCACATGAACCTCGCCCAGCTCAACTTTGGCAGCTATAAGGAGTACGGTGACCTGACCAACCGCTTCTACAACCGTAGTCTTGCCGGCGGCGCCATGCTCGACATTGGCGTGTATGCGCTCTCCGTCATGCGCCTATTTATGGCCAGCCAACCCGCCGAGGTCGTGTCTCTGGGCAATACCTGTGAGACCGGTGTCGACGTTGCGGGCGGCATTGTCTGCCGTAACGCCGAGCAGCAGCTGGGCGTCGTGAGCCTTACGCTCCACTCCAAGCAGCCCAAGCGCTCGGTTATCAGCTTCGATAAGTGCTATATCGAGGTCAACGAGTATCCGCGTGCCGACCATGCGACCATTGTGTGGACTGCAGACGGTCACCGTGAGGAGGTCCACGCTGGCACCGAGGCATACGCTCTGTGCTACGAGATGGCCGACCTGGAGAAGGCCGTTGCCGGCGATGATTCGAAGCGCGAGCTTCTGGGCTATGCTTCTGATGTTATGGAGCTGATGACCAAGCTCCGCGCCGATTGGGGAGTCGTGTACCCCGAGGAGGAGTAAGCGATGCTTGCGGAAGATAGGCTCAACGCGATCGTGTCGATGGTGCAGCAGGCCGGCTCGGTTACCGTACCGGAGCTTGCCGAAGCCCTGGGCGTGACATCGTCCACCATTCGCCGTGACTTGCAAACGCTCGACCGCGCGCACCGTATCGCCAAGGTGCACGGAGGCGCGACGAGTCTGGAGCGCGCGCACGTGACGCGCGACCTGACGATCAGCGAGCGCAGCGATCTCCATAACGACGACAAGGAGCGCATCTGCGCCCGTGCCGCGGCCCTGGTGGAGCCTGAGAGCTTTGTGTATATCGATTCGGGCTCCACGACCCTCAAGCTCATCGAACATCTCCCGCATCTCGACGGCGTCACCTATGTGACCGATTCCGTGCTCCATGCTCAGCATCTCGCCCTGCGCGGTATGCGTACCGTGGTGCTGGGCGGCGAGCTCAAGCCCGAGACCGAGGCGCTCGTCGGTCCCGATGCCTTGGCAACCCTAGACCGCTATAACTTCAACTGCGGCTTTTGGGGTTCCAATGGCATCGCCGCCGAGCAAGGTCTCACCACACCGGATATCGAGGAAGCGCAGGTCAAGCGTATCTCGATGCGCCATACCGCCAAACGCTTCGTAATCTCGGACGCCAGCAAATTTGGTATGGTGGCGCCCGTCAAGTTCGCGGACTTCCGCGATGCAACGATTATCACCGCGGGCGAGGTGCCCGCCAAGTACCAGATAATGGACAACGTCATCACGGTCTAGCAAGCAGGGGCAGGCTAAGGCAAAAACCACCACAAAGGTGCCTGTGAACTGCCTCCCATTTCTTGGACATCGGGAAA
>CABQNF010000280.1 GCA_902465465.1 uncultured Collinsella sp.
GTGTTGGCGTTGCCGAGCGAAAGGCCGTGACCACCCTGGTCAAAGACGTGCATCTCGCAAGCGACGCCCTCCTCGGCCATGCGCTGCGCAAACGGGTAGACCTGCGCGATCGGCGCCGTCTTGTCGTCGGACACGCCCCACACAAAGGTCGGTGGCATCTGACGCGAAACATGCGTGGTGGGGCAGATATCGGCCAAATGCTCGTCAGTTGCCTCGCCACCCGTCACCATCGACAGGTAGTCGTTGAGCAAATCGCGCCCCGTCTTGCCGCCCGTCTTGGGCACGCGCAAGTCAATGCGCGGATCGCGCGTCTGCATGTCGCGCACATAGGCAAAGTCGAGCAATGGATAGCCCAGCACCACGGCATCGGGACGAATGTCGTCCGCGCGTGCCCCTGCCAGGCCCGCGAAGGGACCAGTCTTCCATTGCGTTGCCAGCGAAGCGCAGATCATGCCGCCCGCCGAGAATCCCACGACGCACACGCGCTTAGGATCGACATGCCACTCGTCGGCGTTGGCGCGCACCGTGGCGACCATCTTGGCAAGATCTGCCTGGGGGTGCGGAAAGCTCACGTCACCCGTAGAACTCGTCACATAGTTGAGCACAAAGGCCTGGTAGCCGCGGTCCAAAAACGCAAACGCCACCGGGTCCTGCTCGTGCGGAGCGATATGCGTAAACCCGCCTCCGCCGCAGATGATCACCGCGGGGCGGCGGCCATTCGGTTTATCGGGCAGCGGCTCGGCACCCAGATACGTAAAGGTCGCCGGATAATCCTCGGTCGGCTCCTCGCCCCACAGCGCATGGTTCTCGACAATCATATGTGCTCCCTTCGCGCAAATTATGCGCACTCTTTTTTCGCATCTAAGCGTACCCCAGTTGGGTGCAGAACGTAGAAACACACCAGCAATAAGTTTCCCTTCAACTGATATATCACATAATCCCAGCTCAGAGGTATCGCTGAGCAGCGTAGAATAGGGGGCGTTGACCAAGCCGCGAAACACATATGAAACGTTTCCGGCAAACCAAACGCGCGATATGCGCCTATTTAAGTTGGAGGCAACTATGGGTCTGCTCGATTCGCTTAAGTCCACCTTCACCTCGACCGGCGAGGCGTCCGTTCCGCCCGCAGCAAGCTTCGCCACCCGCGAAGGCGTCATCTATGCCCCCGTCAACGGCGTGCTCGTCAACCTGGACGAGGTTCCCGACGAGACGATCGCCTCGGGCATGCTTGGCCAGGGCTATGGCATCGAGCCCATTACCGGCACCGTCTATGCGCCCGCCAACGGCCGCATCGGCGCCACCACTGTCACCAACCACTCCATTGGCATGATCACCGAGGACGGTCTTCGTGTGTTCATCCATGTCGGCCTGGGCACCGTAGAAATGAACGGCAAGGGTTTTGCCCGCTTTGTCGAGATGGGCGATGTGGTCAAGGCAGGCCAGCCGCTCATCAGCTTCGACCGCGAGGCCATTAAGGCCGCTGGTCACGAGGACATCGTGACCGTCATCGTCTCCGAGCTCGACCGTCTTAAGAGCATCGACCATGTCGGCGAGTCCGGAACGCTTATCGGCGGCAACCCGCTCGTCAAGCTGGGCGACCCGCTGCTGGTGGCCAAGACCAAGTAGCCAAGTCCCGCGTCACACAGCCAAAAGGCACCACGCCAAGCGCCCGCGACCATTTGGCCGCGGGCGCTTTTCGTTTGAAAAACCATCCCGCCAATGCCTTATCTGTATAGCCCAAATGAGCCGAGCTGCTAGAATATCGAACTGTATGGATAACTATCATTCAACCGTTATGGGAGGATACGTGAACCGCACCAAAATCGCGCAGCTCTATGCTGATGCCGAGTCGCTCGGCGGCCAGACCGTCACCGTCGCCGGCTGGGTCAAGTCCGTCCGCGACATGAAGAACTTTGGCTTTGTTACGCTCAACGACGGCAGCTGCTTCCGCGACCTGCAGGTCGTCATGAACCGCGAGGCACTCGACAACTACGACGAGATCGCCCATCAAAACGTCTCGGCCGCACTCATTTGCACCGGCACCGTTAAGCTGACCCCCGATGCGCCCCAGCCTTTCGAGCTTTCTGCCGCCTCCATCGAAGTCGAGGGCACGAGCGCCCCGGATTACCCGCTGCAGAAGAAGCGCGCAACCGTCGAGTTCCTGCGCACCCAGCAGCACCTGCGCCCGCGCACCAACCTGTTCCGCGCCGTGTTCCGCATCCGCTCTGTCGCGGCTGCCGCCATCCACCGCTTCTTCCAGGAGCAGGGCTTTGTCTACGTCAACACCCCCATCATCACCACAAGTGACTGCGAGGGCGCCGGCGAGATGTTCCGCGTGAC
>CABQNF010000281.1 GCA_902465465.1 uncultured Collinsella sp.
CCGACCTGGTTGCCCGCCACGGGCATGCCGTTTTGCTGGCACCCTCGTTTGCCGAGCTCGACCTGTGCCGTCACGATGCTGCGGTTGCTGGCGCCTCGCTGGGCGTTGACTACAAACCCCCTGCGTCGTGGCTCCGTTCGATGTGGGAGCTTATGGGCGATGGCCGCAGCTTCGTCGACAACATGCAACGCCAGATGCTGTTCTCGGACATGATCGCCCGTCGCGACGATGCCGACCTGCAGCCGCTTTCGCGCAGTCAGGGCACGGTGCGCATGCTCGCGCGCATGGCCCGCGATGTGCTGCCGGGCGTAGCGGGAACGGGTGCCGAGCGCTGCCGCGGCGACGTTTGCCGGCCCGATCCCAAGAGCGACGCCGAGGCTCGCGTGTTCGAGCTGCTGAGTGCCTATGCGAGCGGCTTGGACCGTCGAGACATGGTCGAGCCCTGCGAGGCGGCTGACCTTATGGCCGAGGTGCTGGCCGACAGCCTGCCGGCGTGCGCCCGCGCGGTATGTGTGCGCGGTATCACATCGTTTACGCACGGCCTGCTCGAGCTGCTGTCGGCCGTGGCGAACAATGGGGGAGAAGTCGTTGTGCTGCTTGCCCGCGAGCAGGCGGCAATGCGCGAGGAACTTGCTGCCGCCTTTGATGCCCGCGGTGTGCTGTTTGAGGCCGCGCCGCTGGGGGAGGGTGCCGCCGCGCCCCAGACTGCCTTCAAGTCCGCCGCTCAGCCTACCTTTGTAGAGGTTGCCGGCCCTCACGCCCGCGCCCACGCCTATGTGGATGCAATCGATGGGCTGGTAAAAACGTGTGAGGACGCCGCGGTCGACGGCGGTGTCACGGCGTCCGCGGACCCCGTGCGCGTGCTCGTGGTGTCTGCCCGGGCGCCCCAGCTGTTCGGTGAACTCGCTGCCCGTTTGGCGGCGCGTCACATTGCTGCTGAGACAACCGAGTTCACGGCGTTTTCCCAATCCATCGCGGGCAGGCAGTTCACGGCGCTCGCCAATCTAATCGAGCGCATGAAGGCCGCTGACGAGGGCACCGCTTCCAAGACCGAGTGGTGGCCCGCTCCGGAGCTTACCGACTGGATTTACAGTCCGCTTTCGGGTGCCGATGCTGCCAGCGCGCGCACCTTCGACAAGAACATGCGCCTGTCGCGCGGCAAGACCACCACGGCCGTCAAAAGCCTGCTGCAGAGCGTGCAGGGCCAGGTCAGGGGCACGCGCAAGGCCGCCAGTGATGATAACTGGTTTAAGAACGTGCCGTGCGTGGTCTCGGACGTGTTCCAAGCGCTGTGGCGCGACAAACCCGTGACGGCGCTCAAGGCAATGCTCGCCGTTGCCGAGGCGTTGCCCGATCGCGCCCTTGGAGGCCTTGACGGTCAGGCTCGTCGCCAGGTGGAGACCGCCCTGCTGCGACATGTCATCGACATCCTTATGAACGATGCCCGTACGCTCGACGTGTCGCAGGCCGCGACCGTGCCCGTGCTCGACGACGTTCGTACCAAGGTGGACAAGCGCAGCACCGCATACGATTACGAGACCTATGAGGTCGACCGCGCGCCGCGCGCCCAGGTGCGCTTTGCGTCGCTTACCGATGCGGCAGCCCTGCGCCCCGATAGCTACGATGCCGTGCTGTTTGCCGACGTCGATCTGGACAGTTATCCGCTCTCACACGAGGAGGGACCGCTGGCCACGCTGACGGCCGAGCTGGGGCGCAGCGGTGTGACGCTTGAGCCCGCGGCCCTGCTGCGCGTGCGCTTTGGCCGCGCGATGCAGGCCGCGCGCGGTCCGGTTGCGCTTGCCCGCGTGACCCACGATCGCCAGGCGCACGAGTGCTATCCGGCTGCCGTGTGGACCGAGTTGCGGGCGCACGCCGAGGCCACTGGCGCTGTCAAACCCACGCGCGTGGGCGAGGGCGGTATCGTCGCCGATTTTGATTCAGCGGCCGGCGAGGGCATCGAGTGCAAGCGCGTCGCGTGCGAGGCTCCTCAGCATTTGAGTGAGGCGGCTGTGCCGTACCTGGTCCTGCGCCGCCGCGATGGCGAGGACGAGAACGCGCCGCTCGTGCCGCGCCTGACGTCCGCCTCGCAGATTGAGGCGTACTCGACATGCCCGCTGTGCTGGTTCGTGTCGTATCGCGTGAAGCCCCAGTCCATCGACGCGGGCTTTGGCAACATGGAGAAGGGTAACTTTGTCCACGACGTGCTGGAGCACCTGCATGCCCGCCTGCCCCAGGAGGGCATGGAACGCGTGACGCCCGAGAATCTGCCGCGCGCTCAGGAGCTGCTGCGCGAGGTCTTTGACGAGACGTTGGCCGAGCACGCCGGCAAGCGAGG
>CABQNF010000282.1 GCA_902465465.1 uncultured Collinsella sp.
AATCTGAGCCTGCAGGTCGGCAGCCTTGGCGCGGGCGGCCTTGGTATCGGCCTTCACGCCCTCCTCGAACTTGGCGATGATTGCCTGCGCGCGGGCCTCGCGGTCGAGCGCCTCCTTATGGGCGACAACGACGTCCTTGCGGGTGTGCTCAATCTTGTCCAGACGCTTGGCCAGGGTGGCGAGTTCATTCTCCAGGTCCTGAACCTCGCGGTAGTCGGAGCCGTCGACATGGCGCTTCTTGGCAGCCTCGATGGCGTTGTTGGTCTGAATCTCGGTGGTGTTGAGATCGTCGAGCTCAATGTCCAGATCCTTGCGCTGGGCGTAGAGCTTGGTCATCTCGGACTTGAGCTTCACATAGGTCTTGCGCTTGGAAGCGAGCTCCTTGAGCTCCGGCATATTGGCAAGTTCGCTCTTGTTGCGGGCGAGCTCCAAATCGATCTGTTGCAGCTTGAGTAGCGTAGCGCCGGCGCTCATAAGTTCTCTCCTTTTGTCACAGTCCACCATTGGCAAGGGTTCAGTATTTTAATCGCATGACGGGGGTTGACCCCGGCGTCAACTGCAGAGTTCATCAAGATATCAACGAACGGCTCCTCGGAGCGGTCGTGGCCGAGCAAGATCACCGGCAGCCCGCGTAAGGCAAGGTCTTGCGCCACGTGGTAGCCCGCCTCGCCCGTCACGACAACATCTGCGCCCGCGGCGATGGCGAGCTCTCCAAAGTCGCCCAGGGAGCCGCCCAAAATAGCGACGGTTCGGCACGGGTGATCTGCCTCGCCCCACACGCGCGGGTCGCTGCCGAAGGCCGTGGCAGCACGGTTGGCAAGATCGCGCAGCGTGCACGGGTCGTTGAGCATTGCAAGCGTGCCCAGGCCGGTTGCCTCGGGGTCGTCCACGTGCTCCAGTGAGCTCACGGGTGCGGCACCCAGCAGCTCGCTCAGGCAGACACGGGCTTCGTGCGAACGGTCCAGATTGGTGTGGAGCGAGATAATGCTCACGCCGCAACGGGCTGCCTCGTAGAGCGCCGCGCTGCATTGGGGGTGTGTAGCATCCGTCGGACAAAAGGCCTCGGGCGCCTTGATATAGATGGGATGATGCGTCAGCAGCACGTTGGCACCGGCCTCCTGGGCGCGGTGCACATTGGCTTCGGTCGCATCGAGTGCGCAGACAACACCGGTAATCTCCGCGGCAGGGTCGCCGACGGAGAGTCCTACATGGTCCCAACTCTCGGCATCGGTCTTGGGATAGCGTGCCAGCAGGGCGCGCTCGAGCTCGGCGACGATCATGCGGCGCCTACGATCGAGAGCAGCGTCTGGGCAAAGTCGTCCAGGTCGGCAGGGTTCACACGGTCATCAAACGAGATACGCAGAGCGCCCAATGCCTGCTCGCGACCAATGCCCATGGCGCTGAGAACATGGCTCGGGTCCATGCTGCCGCTCGAGCAGGCAGAACCGGCCGATACCTCAAAGCCGGCGGCGTCGAGCTTGATGATGAGCTCCTCGGAGTCCATGCCGTCGACGTAGATCGACACCATGCCCGGCAGGCGATCGGCCTGTACGTAGTCGCCCATGGTGGCATGAATACGCGGATGAGCCGTAAGCGTGGCGTAGAGTTTGTCGGACAAGGCCTGCAGCGTCGCGCGCTCCTGGGCCACGGTCGGCAACAGCGCGGAGGCGGCGGCGGCAAAGGCCAGCTGCGTGCGCAGGTCCTGCGTGCCGGCACGACGTCCGGCTTCCTGTCCACCGCCAAAGATGCGCGGACGCAGCGGCGTGCGGTTCTTAAGGTAGAGCGCGCCGGATGCCACGGGGCCGCCGATCTTGTGCGCGGCAACGGTCATAGCATCGACGCCCAGCTCGGTGACATCGAGCGGAATATGCAAGTACCCTTGGATGGCATCGGAATGAAACAGGGCGCCGGCAGCATGTGCGGCGGCGGCCAGCTCGCGGATGGGCTGCACCACGCCGGTCTCGTTGTTGGCGACCATAATGCTCACGAGCGCCACGTCGTCGCCTAGCAGCTCGACAAGCGTGGCGGGCTCTATGTAGCCAGCGCGGCAGGGCTGCACTAGGTCGACGGTAAAGCCGGCGGCGCGCAGCAGCGGCAGGTTGTCCAGAATCGAATCGTGCTCGATGGCCGAAACGATTACGCGATCGCGCTTACGATCGCGCTGACGAGCGCCCTCGGCAAGACCGAGCAGCGCCAGCTGGTTGGCCTCGGTGCCGCCGTTGGTAAGGATGATCTCGGACGGGCGAACGCGTGCGCCAAAGCTGCGGGCGATATCGCGACGGGCGACTTCAAGGCGTGCGGCGGCCTTGCGGCCAAGCGAGTGCAGCGA
>CABQNF010000283.1 GCA_902465465.1 uncultured Collinsella sp.
CGCGCGCCGTCCGCGCCCGACGGTCTACATTGTGAGTGGCGAGGATGCGGCCGATCGCGCCGCGCGCAGTCTGGCCGCCTATGTGGGCTTGGCGCATGTGTGCCGTTTCCCCGAGCGCAAGGACTATCCGTGGCGCGAGCAGGCGCCCGACGACGCCGTGGTGGCGCAGCGCTGCGAGGCTCTGGGGCGCATCGTGCGCGGGGACAACTGCATCATGGTCGCCTCTGCCCGTGCGCTGCTGCGCTGCGTACCGCCGGTCGAGAGCCGCTACTGGGAGTCCACGACCTTTACGGTGGGCGAGGAGATTCCTTTTGACGAGGTGCCGCAGCGCCTGGTGGGCATGGGCTACACCAATGCCAGCGCCGCCGACGCGCCCGGCCTGTTCCGCGTGCACGGCGACACCGTCGAGGTGTTCCCCGCGCAGGAGAAGGCGCCCGTGCGCATCGAGTTCTTCGGCGACGAGATTGACCGCATCCGCCGCATGGTGAGCTCCACGGGCCAAACCATCGGCAATGAGGACAGCATCGAGATCTTCCCGTGTCGCGAGTTGGCGCTTACCGACGAAGCCGTCCACAACATGCATGTGGCGCTCTATCGCGCCAGCCAGGACGATAGCAAACTGGCGGCGCTGCTCGAGATGGTGGATGCACGCATCGTCACGCCCGAGCTCGACCGCTTTTTGCCGGTGATGTACGGCCAGACCGTGAGCCCGCTGGCACACGTGAGCGGCAAGGCGCTCGTGGTTCTGTCCGAGCCGCGCTCGCTGTTCGACGACTGCCTGCGCGCCTACGAGGATATCGAGGCGCGTGCCGGTGAGGCGGGGATTGACCGACTGGATGGCTTGTACGTGCGCGCCCAACAGCTCGATTTTGGTGCCCAGCAGCGCCTGAACTATGTGAGCCTGATTCGCGCCGGCGGCGCGGTTACGGCCGAGCTCAAGATTGAGCAGCCTGCCATCGCAGGCTCGGACAATCGCTTTATGACGCGCATTCAGGAAGTCGTGGGCAAGCGCTACGCCTGCGTGTTTGCCATTCCCGACCGCGGTGCGCGCGAGTCGATGGAGCTCACCTTTGGCGACGAGGGCATTACCTTTGAGGAGTCGCTGACGGCCGCACCTGAAAATGCCGGCGCTATCGGCGACCGCGTGCGCGTGGCAGCGGCGGATTCCGCCGACCGTGCCGCACGCCAGGAGGCCCATGCTTCCATTCGCGAGCGCCGCGCCGATGCACTCAACGCCCGTTCGCTCGAGGCGGGCGCGGTCCAGGCTGCCGCCGGTGCCGCCGTGCCCACCATCTCGCGCGGACGCGTGACCTTTGTCGATGCCGCCCTGCCGCAGGGCGTGGTGGTGCCCGATGCCAACCTGGCCGTGTTCTCGATCGCCGACCTCAACGCCCGCATGGACGCCAACCGCGCGCGCAGCCGCCGCAAGGTGGACATTACGCAGATCACGTTCCCGTTTAAGCCGGGCGACTACGTGGTGCACGCCACTCACGGCATCGCGCTCTTTAGCGAGATCGCGCGCCAAGAAGTGGGCGGCAAGGAGCGCGACTACTTTTTGCTGGAATATGCCGACGGCGACAAGCTCTACGTGCCGCTCGAGCAGGTCGACCGTATCACGCGATACGTCGGTCCCGACGGCGACAAGCCGCGCCTGACCAGGCTCAACACAGCCGACTGGACGCGCGCCACCAACAAGGCGCGCAAGAATGCCAAAAAGCTGGCGTTTGACCTGGTCGACCTGTATACGCGCCGCTCATCAATCGCGGGTATCGCCTGCCCGCCTGACACGCCCGAGCAGATCGAGATGGAGGAGAGCTTTCCTTACGACGAGACGCGCGACCAGCTGGAGGCCATCGCCGACATTAAGGCCGATATGGAGGCGCCCAAGCCCATGGACCGCCTGCTGTGCGGCGACGTGGGTTTTGGCAAGACCGAGGTTGCCCTGCGCGCGGCGTTTAAGTGCGTGGACTCCGGCCGCCAGGTCATGGTGCTCTGCCCCACGACCATTCTTGCCCAGCAGCACTACGAGACGTTCTTTGAGCGCTTTGCCCCGTTTGGCCTTGAGGTCGAGGTGCTCAGCCGTTTCCGCACGCCGGCGCAGCAAAAGCGCGCGCTCAAGGCGTTTGCCGAGGGCACGATCGACGTGCTCATCGGCACGCACCGTCTGCTTTCGGCCGATGTGAACCCCAAGAACCTGGGCCTAGTGATCATCGACGAGGAGCAACGCTTTGGCGTGCAGCACAAGGAGCAGCTCAAGAACCTGCGCGAGCAGATTGACGTGCTCACGCTTTCGGCAACGCCTA
>CABQNF010000284.1 GCA_902465465.1 uncultured Collinsella sp.
CACGACGCTCTTCCGATCTGAGAGTTCACCAAGGGTCAGCAGCACGTTCTTGGCGCCCTTGGCGTGCAGCTCGGCCATAGCGCCCTTGACGGACTCGTCGTCGCCACCGCTCACCTTGATGCCAAAGATGTCAAGCAGCTCGTCGTCATTGGGCTTGATCAGCAGTGGCTCCAGAGCAATGAGGTCTGCCAGCTGATGGCTCGAGATGTCGAGGACGAACTCGGCCCCCTTGGCCTTGACACGGCGCAGGACCTCGGCCAAGAAGCCCTCGGAAGTGTTGGGAGGCAGCGAGCCGCTGATGACCAGGCAGGTCATGTCATCGAGCGAATCGATAAGTTCAAACATCTCCTGCTCGTTGGCCTCATTGATGGCGGCACCGGCATTGACCATGTTGTACTCGGTGTCGGGACCGGCGTTGAGGAACACATTGACGCGCGTAATACCGTCGGTCCACACGGGCTTGACGGGCACGCCCAGGGCCTCGGCGCCCTTAACGATAAACTCACCCGAGAAGCCGGCGAAGAAACCCAGGATCGTGGTGTCGACACCATAGTGGTCAAGCGTAAACGAGACGTTGAGGCCTTTGCCGTTGGGCGTGTAGACGGCATTGCGGGTACGCGTGACGGTATTGGCAGTAAGGCCGTCGCAGGCGATGTTGTAATCAATGGCGGGATTAGCAGTGAGCGTGTAAATCATGAATGTTCCTTTCACGAAGCAACGTGTTAATGAAAGTATATTCCACGCATCGGTAAAAGGCTAGGACAACTCGGTGAACGGTGTGGAAGCGATGAAGTACGGCAGGACACCTCTCCCCCATGGCGGAACAAAAAAGGCGCCCCGGCCGAAACCGGGGCGCCGCATGCGCACGAATATGTCGCGTTTCGATTACTGACGATCGAGCTTGCGGACAGCAACGCGCTTGCTGTACTCGTCGACGTGACCGAAGTCACCAATGCCGACGGACTCGGCGACGTTGGCGCCGGTGGCCATAGCGAGCTTCATGGCCTCCTCGACGTTGTCGCGATCCCTGTACCACTTGTGCAGGAACGCAGCGAGGGTGCAGTCGCCGGCGCAGACGGAAGAGACCAGCTTGATGTTGAACTCACGCTTGGCGTACCAGATGTCCTCGCCGTTGGAGAAGTAAGCGTCGCCGCGGCTACCACGGGTGAGCAGCACGTTCTGAACGCCAGCGTCGTGAGCCATCTTCATGGCGACACGAACCTCGTCGTCGGTGTCGACCGGCACGCCGAAGATGGCCTTCATCTCGTGATGGTTCGGCTTGATGAGCAGCGGCTTCTTGTGAGCGAGCTCCTTGAGCTTGTCGGAGGACAGGTCCAGGACGACGTCAGCGCCACGAGCCTGAGCGTGCTCCATGACCTGAGCCAGGAAGTCGGGCGTAGCTTTGGGAGGCACGGAGCCGGAGACGATCAGGCACTCGAGATCGCCCGCGGTGTCCAGGATGTTGTAGAGCTCCTCCTGGTGCTGCGGCGTGATCGGGGCGCCGGGGTTCAGGATGCCGTACTCGTGCTGGCCATCGTTGACGTAGGTGTTAATGCGCGTGATACCGTCGGTCCAGACCGGGCGGCAGAGGCAACCCAGGTTCATGACCTCCTCGACGATGAACTTGCCCGTGAAGCCAGCGAAGAAGCCGAGCGCGACGGTGTCGACGCCCATCTTCTTAAAGGCGAAGGACACGTCGAGGCCCTTGCCGTTAGCCGTGTAGCTGGCCGAACCGGTGCGGACGTTCTCGTCGGGCTCGAGCGGAGAGCTCGAAACCGTCATATCGACAGCCGGGTTAGCGGTTAGCGTGTAGAACATTTACAGTACCCCCTGTATATGTGAGGGCCGCGTGGCCGGCCCATTCCAACCACGCGGTTACCTCTGATACCAAATTAGCGAGCTGCGGACTCGAGCAGTGCCTTGACCTCGGCGGCGGTGTTGCAGGCGAGCGCCTTCTCGGCGAGCTCGTCGCACTCGGCCTTGGTCCACTGGCTGATGGTCTTACGGGCGCGCAGGATCGACGGAGCACTCATCGAGAACTCCTCCAGGCCCCAGCTGATCAGCAGCGGCTCGAGCAGCGGATCGGCAGCGGCCTCGCCGCACATACCGACCATGATGCCGGCCTTCACGCCGCTCTCGATGATGTTCTTGAGCGAGCGGAGCACGGCGGGATAGTAAACCTGGTACAGGTTGGAGATGGTGTCGTTGCCACGGTCGGCGCACATGGTGTAGCCGATCAGGTCGTTGGTGCCGATGGAGAAGAAGTCGGCGACCTCGGCCAGACGGTCTGCGAGCAGC
>CABQNF010000285.1 GCA_902465465.1 uncultured Collinsella sp.
CGATAAAGCCGCCGAGCCAGCCGATCGGCGCAAACTGCACCAGCGGGAACAGCGAGAACACCCAGGTCAGCAGGATGACTGCCGCCGCTCCCGCAAAGTTGGCAATCCAGTAGTCGCGCTTGGTGATGACGCGCTTTTCGCACGCCCACTGGCCGCACAAAAAGCCAATGTAGATCGCGAAGAGAAAGAGCACCAGCGCAAGCACCACGAACGTCCAGCTCATGGGCGCTACTCCCCGTGATGGTGGCCGCAGCAGCACTCGTGGCCGTCGTCATGGCCGTGGCCGCCGCAGCACTCGTGGTCCTCGCCATGATGGTGGCCACAACCGCACTCGTGGTCGTCGCCATGTTCGCCGCAACCGCAGCCTTCCTCGTGAGCACCATGCTCCTCGGGACGATACTGCGACCAGTCAAGACCGGCGGCGATGGCGTCGGCCTCCTCCTTGTAGAGCACCGTGATGGCCTGGGTGCCCAGCTTGGCGCCACCGATGGCATCGAGCATGTCGTAGAGCGTAAAGGCCACGTCGGCGCCGGGCAGCGCAAGCTCGCGGTCGTCGGCATAGGCGAGCGCCAAGCGCAGGTCCTTGATGAAGTGCTCGACCATAAAGCCGGGCTTGTAATCGCCGTCGAGCGCCTTGGGCGCCAGACTCTCCATGGCGCCGGACTTGCCGGTACCGCCCAGAATCATCTGACGGGTCTTCTCCAGATCGAGGCCGCTCAGCTCGGCAAACGCCAGCGCATCGGCCATGCCGACCATGCAGGCGCCCAGCGACACCTGGTTGGCGAGCTTGGCAGCCTGGCCCTTGCCGGCGCCGTCGAAGCAGCAGATGGTTGCCGCAAAGGTGGAAAGGATATCGCGGACCGGGGCAATGTCGTTCTCGGTAGCGCCCACGATAGCCGTAAGCGTGCCGGCGATAGCACCCGACTCGCCGCCGGTGACGGGGCAGTCAAACGCCATGCGGCCGGAAACCTGGGCGGCCTCGGCAATGTCGCGCGCCAGCTCGGGCGAGCTCGTGGTGAGGTCGATCAGGACCGCGCCGGGCTTAGTGCACGCGAGCAGGCCGTCGCCCGCCAGGTAGAGCTCCTCGACCTCGGAGGGATAGCCCACCATGGTAAAGACGACGTCGGCGTTCGCCGCGGCATCTGCCGGCGTATCGGCCCAGACGGCACCGCGCTCAACGAGCGCTGCAGCCTTGGACTTGGTGCGGTTGTTGACCGTGACGGGATAGCCAGCGTCCAGAATGTGGCCGGCGATGGGGGCACCCATAATTCCGGTGCCGATGAATGCGACGGAGAGCTTGTTTGCCATGAAACCTTTCCTTTTGGGTTGGGTGTTGTTACCAGGTTGAATACTCGGTGCCAGCGTTTGGGCTGTGAGTCGAGGGCGATTACGGACGCAGCGCTTGCCTACTGACCGCGCACGCGGCGGGCGATACGGTCGGAAAGCGACGCCTTGTCGGCGCGGTTCTTACCCCAAAACGCGCAGCCCACCATGCCGGGGCCCACGTGCGAGCCGATGGTGGGACCCACGGAGCCGCGAATGATCGTGACGTCGGCGCAACCCTCCTCCTTGCGGATGGCGGCTTCGAGCCAGTCACCATCCTTTTCGGCATCGGCCGTCATGATGGCGATGGGCATGGTGCGATCGGGCACGTAGTTCTCGCGGAACGACTTGAGGATGGACTTGAGCGCCTTCTTGCGGCCGCGGTTGACGCCGATCAGCGACAGCGAGCCGGCCAGGTCGTAGGAAAGCTCGGGCTTGACGTCGAAGCTCTCGAGCGTAAAGTAGCCGTGGACGTAGGTCTTTGCCTCGTTTGCCCAATCGACCAGCTGCTTGGCGGTCAGTCCCGCCGAACGCTGGCGCACGGCCTCGAGCGCCAAGAGCGCGCCGGTCGCGCAGGGCAGAGCGTTGTCGATCACGTAGAGCTCAAAGTTGGGATACTCGGCGCGCACGGCATCTGCCGCCTGGCACGCGGAGTTGTAGCTCGACGACAGCGCCGAGGTAAAGCACAGGTAGACCGTGGGCGTGCCCTCTTTGGCGCACTCGGTAAAGAACTCGATATAGCGACCGAGCGACACAGCCGAGGTGGACACGCGGGCGCCGGCGCGCATGCGGTCGTAGAACTCCTTAGGGCTCATGCTCGACCAGATGTCGTCCGTGCGCTCCTCGCCATCGATAATGAAGGGGAAACCCAGGATATCGACATCGAGGTTCGCGGCGACCTCGGGGCTAAAGTCGCAGCAGGTATCGACGACGATGCGGCAACGGTCCGAATGACCGGCGGATGCGGC
>CABQNF010000286.1 GCA_902465465.1 uncultured Collinsella sp.
CTACTATCTAGAGCAGCTTCAGGTGATGGGTCTCGAGCCACACGAGGTCCTTATGGTGGGCAACGATCCCAAACGCGACTTCCCGTCCCCCGATTGCGGCATCCAAACAGCCTTTGTGGGCCAGGGCAAGCCCAGCCGAGCCACCTGGCACGGAACCATGGAAGACTTCGCCCGCGACTTCAACGCCGTAGTAGAAGCCTTCTACGAGCACCAAATAGCCGACGAACTGTCGTAGGACCCCTCCCTCGCTCCAAAAAAAGCGCCACAGGTTGAGCATAAGTCAGCGAAAACGCCCCTAAGCGAGCAATGTGCCTTGAAAGAGGAGGGCATAGGCCTTCTGGCCATGCACGACGATTGAAAGGCAGATTGCCGCTTAGGGGCGTTTGCAGCGTCGACTGGTTACGCGGTTTGGTAAAACCGCGTAACTAACAAACCTGGGTTTTGCCGATCATGATGTTGAGGATCTCGACGTCGGTGTCCTTCATACCCACGCGGCCTACGTAGCCCATGCTAGCGATTGTCTGCTCAACGGTATCTTGGATCAGACCCTCGCCGGCACGGAAGCCGCGGCCCTGCATGGCCATATCATGGCCCAGAATCGCCGCATCGACGGCAGCCGAGATCTTGGCGGCACAGCTCGCCTTGGCGCCGTCGCACACGATGCCGCCCACGTTGCCAAGCGTATTCGAGACCGTCGCGCCAATCTGCTCGCGCGTGCCACCGCACAGCCAGGTAATCGCGGCGCCGGCGCCGCACGCGGCGCAAATAGCACCGCAAAACGCCGAGAGCGCACCAATATAGCTCTTGATATGCACGGCGATAAGATCGGACAGCATTACGGCGCGCACCAGGCGCTCGTGGTCGCAACGCAGGTACTCGGCATACTCCATGACGGGCAATGCGCAGGTAATGCCTTGATTGCCCGAGCCGCACACAATGGCGACCGGCAGCGCGCAACCGTTCATGCGGGCGTCGGACCCGGCGGCCGCACGGGCACGGGCACGGCAGGCGACGTCATCGGCACGAGCACCCAGCAGCGTACGACCCACCTCGGCGCCCCAAGCGTGCGCAAGGCCCTCAGCACTGATCGCGCCATTCAGCTCAATCTGACGCTCAACGGCAGCACGGGCGTCCTCAATGTCACCGTCCTCGATAAAGTCGATGATGGACTCGATGCTCATAGGGGTATCGGCGTTATCTGCCGCACGCTCGGCCACCACGCGCTCGGCGCAGGCGGCGCACTCCCCCGCCGACTTGCCGCATACCGGAATACCATCGAGCGTATGGCACGTGACATTAGTGTGGTGGTCGGTAATCTCGACGACCGCGGTATGGCCCCCGGCCGTCGCTGTCACCTTGATGTAGAGGTTGGGCACACCCTCGACAAGCGACACATCGCAGTAGCCGGCGTCGGCGAGAAGCTCGGCCACGCGCGCACGGTCTTTATCGTCAACGCTCTCGAGCACCTCGAGCGCGCTCTTGGCGTCGCCGCCCACAGCGCCCAACACGGCCGCGGCTTCAATACCGTGCATACCGCCCGAGTTGGGCACGGTCACGCTCTTAACGTTCTTGATGATATTGCCCGAGCAGGCAACGTCCATATGATCGGGTTCGCAACCGAGCGTCTGGCTCGCCAACGCCGCTGCATAGGCAACAGCAATGGGCTCGGTGCAGCCGAGCGCACAGACAAGCTCGCGGTTCAAAACATCGCAAAACGCGGCATCACGGATGGAATCGGTAGGCATAGGTATCTCCTGCTTGCATAACGGGCTGGGCTCTCAAAAAAGTTAGCTCCTTTATTTGATAACAATGCATCAAAAACCGCAACCATGGTTCCGGCGGACGGCGCTCAAGCACAAACTGACAGCATTCATTCATGAGAAGCCGGTCTTGTTGCATGCTAAAGCGTTTGACCAAAAAACGCCCGAGCGTTTACGCAAAAGTCGCGCTATCATGCAGTCGAACGCGGTAAACACCTTTAGCATTTGCGCCGCACAGACCAGAGAGGAACCATCCATGAAGATCGGTATCGGTAACGACCACGCCGCCGTCGAGCTCAAGAACATCATCTCCGAGCACCTGAAGGAGCGCGGCTGCGAGGTCGTGAACTTTGGCACCGACACCTCCGAGAGCTTTGACTACCCCATCGCCGGCTACAAGGTGGGTAAGGCCGTTGCCAACGGCGACGTCGACCTGGGAATCCTCATCTGTGGCACCGGTGTCGGGATTAGCCTGGCTGCCAACAAGGTCGAGGGCGTACGCGCCGTCGTGTGCTCCGAGCCCT
>CABQNF010000287.1 GCA_902465465.1 uncultured Collinsella sp.
CGCTTGCCGCCCGCCGCGTGGCCGATGCCGCGCCGAACATGCCGCGTCCGTCGCTCAGTCGTCGCCTTGCCGGCAAGCGCATGAGCCGTCCGGTGCCGAGTGTGTCACTCAGCCGCCGCGACCTGCGCTTCTTTAACGCTTTCCCGCGTCTGCGCATCAATCGCTACGAAGGTGTCATTCGAGCAACTAATCTCCGCGACCGAGCTCGCGAGCTGTTCCGGCGCTAGCCAGAGCGGGGCCAAACGCGCCCTTCTCGCTCGCGTATTTCCCGTTCGTTTCGCGCCCGTTGCCGCGCCGTTCCCAAGATTGCGGCACCGTTTCCATTCGACAACGCAGCGTTTAACAACGCCGTATCTGGTCTACACCAGTTGCTCCTCGGCCGCATGATGGGCGCCGACAACGTCCATGCGACCAAGGGGGAGCGAATGTACGATACGGGATCGACAACGTTTATGCTCATCTGCACCATGCTCGTGTTTTTAATGACACCGGGCCTGGCGTTTTTCTATGGCGGCCTGTCCAGGCGCAAAAATGTCATCAACACCATGCTCATGTGCTTTGGCGCCATTGGCCTGGTCGGCGTGCTGTGGATTGTTGCCGGCTGGTCGCTGGCCTACGGCGGCGACGGTTCCAGCCCGTTTATTGGAGGCCTTGACCAGCTGCTGTGCTTGCCGGTGCTCAACCAGGTGCTGCAGGCGGCTGAGGGCACCGCGTCGGACGGTGCCGTCTACCCTCAGATCATCAACATCGCCTTCCAGATGGCATTTGCCATGATCACGGCCGCTATCGTCACGGGCAGCCTGGCCGGCCGCGTTAAGTTTGGTGCCATGGCGGCCTTCCTGGGCATTTGGCTGCTCGTGGTCTATGCGCCGCTCGCCCACATGGTCTGGGGCGGCGATGGCTCCTTTATCGGCGACATCATCGGCGCACTCGACTTTGCCGGCGGCGACGTGGTGCACATTTCGTCCGGTCTTACGGGCCTGATTCTCTGCTTAATGCTCGGCCGTCGTCGCGGCTTTGGCATGGTGAGCTACCGTCCGCATAACGTGCCGTTTGTGGCGCTGGGCGCCGGGCTGCTTTGGTTTGGCTGGTTTGGCTTTAACGGCGGCAGCGAGTTTAAGGCCGATGCCGTGGCGGCACTCGCCATCCTCAACACCGTGACGGCCAGCGCAGCGGGCATGGTCTCGTGGCTTGCTGTCGAGCGCGTGCACACCGGTCGCCCCACGCTGGTGGGTGCCAGCACCGGTCTGGTCGCGGGCCTCGTGGTGGTCACGCCCGGTGCGGGCTTTGTCGAGCCGTGGGCGGCGCTGGTCATGGGCCTGATCGTCTCGCCTGCCTGCTACCTGGCCATCAGCCATCTCAAGACCAAGTTTGGCTACGACGATGCGCTCGACGCGTTTGGCTGCCACGGCATTGGCGGCATCTTGGGCGGCGTGCTCACGGGCCTGTTCTGCGTGCCGGAGCTCTCGTGGACCGGTAAGGGCGGCCTGTTCTACACGGGCGATGTCTCGCTGCTCATCTCGCAGATCTTGGGCATTGTCGTGACGGTCGCTATTGTGCTGGTGCTCGATTTGGTGATCGCCGCGGTGGTCAAGGCGCTGTTCCACGGCAGCCTGCGCGTGGACGAGGCCGACGAGGCACTGGGCCTGGACGCGAGTCAACACGGCGAGAGCGCATATCCTTCGTTCTCCGGGCTCGATTAGCAGCTTTCCCAGGCTCCGCACCTTGCCGCTCAATCGTCGCTCACGTACTTAAGTACGCTTCGCTCCTCTTTCACGGCAATCTGCGGCACTTGGGAAACCTGCTAAGACCAGTCAGTTGAACTTTTTGATCTCTGAGGTTGGTTTGCGGTATTTGGAAAACCCGTGCCACATGAATGAGCGGTTCATTTCTTTATTAAAGAGAGGAATTCACTATGAAGAAGATTACGGCGATCGTTCGTGCCGAGAAGCTTGAGGTTCTTAAAGACGCGCTGTTTGCTGCTGATGTTCGTGGTATGACCATCAACCAGGTGCAGGGCTGCGGTGCACAGCATGGCTGGAAGGAATACGTGCGCGGCAACGAGTTGCTTGTCAACACGATCCCTAAGGTGCAGTTCACGCTCATTTGTGCCGATGAACATGTTGACGGCATTGTCGACATCATCTGCAACGCCGCCCGCACCGGTGCCGTCGGTGACGGCAAGATTTGGGTCGAGCCGGTCGAAGAAGTTATCCGTATCCGCACCGGCGAACACGGCCCCGCCGCGGTGTAGAATCGACCGCCTGCC
>CABQNF010000288.1 GCA_902465465.1 uncultured Collinsella sp.
CTTCTTCTGCATCGGCGCGCCGGGCTTTGTGTTGGGCCTGGAGCCCAACAATGCTCGCGTGAAGGGTGCGTTTTTGACCAACGTACTCAAGCGTGCACTGCCGGCGTCGATTGCGGTCATTTTGGCTGCGGCGCTCGATATCTTTGTGGCGCGCGTGTTTGGCTTTAGCCAGCTCACGCTGTCTACGATGTGCTTGCTTACGTCGTGCGCGGCGAGCGTCAGCCTGATCTGGCGCATCTCGCAGCCTCTCACGCCCTTACGTGTGGTGCTCTTTGTGTTTGTCGTCGCCGGCATCTTGGTGGGCGTTATCGGATTCCCGGAGCTGCTGTCTATTGCCAACCTGTCGATGGGTCAGATGGTTATCTTGGCTGTCATCGTGGTCTTTACCTGCTCGGTGTACTTTAAGCTTGCCACGATGATGGATTCGCTCAAGCCGCGTCGTCGTCATGCCGCAACTGGTTTTGGCCGCGGTGTGCGTGTCCGCCTGGGTCGCGGTGGCGGCAAGGTGAGCTCGACGGGTTCGACGGCCGAGCGTTTTGCCAAGCGCGTCGCCGCCGATATGGCGCAGCGCCGCGAAGACCGCATCGTTCGCGAGGCCGAGGCCCGCGCACTCGAGGGCGTGGCCCAGGCCCAGCCCAAGAAAAAGAAGAGTACCGGAGCCAAGCGCTCTCGCGTGACCAAGTCCGCCCAAGGCATCAAAGTCTCGATGCCAAGCAAAAAGAAGAAGTAACTACGCGCTCTGGCGATGTTGAATTGGTGCCTTGCTCCTGTGGGGCCGTGGCGATGTTATGCTCTAACCTCGATTGTTTGAATTGCTTCGAAAAGAGGATGCCGTGATCTGCCCGCATTGCCTTAAGACTATCGAGGACGGCGCCTCGTTCTGCCCCTACTGCAACGCCTATGTGGGTCCGGGCGATGGTCCCGAGCACACCGAGTTCGTGTTCTGCGAGGGCTGCGGTGCCCGTCTTTCTCCGCATGATCGTACGTGCCCCAAATGCGGACGCCCCGCTCCGGGTATCCTCTCCGAGGACGCGGCCGCATCCGACCTGGCAGCGGGCCGCACGGCGGGCTTTCCGCGCCTAACGCAAGAGCAGATCGATACCGAGGTGCCGCATGCGCCGGCCTCTGCCGCTGCGGTGCTTTCGGATGCCGCTGATCCTAACGAGACCTGCGTGCTGCCGGCTTTCGATAAGGATTTCGGTATTCCCAAGGTCGATATTCACGCCGGTTTCCCTGCATGACGATGCTCAAAAACCCAAGCGCAAGGTGCATCCCGACGAGGACGCCTATCACAAGCACAAGCGTCATATCCCCAAGCCGCTCATCGTCATCGCGGTCCTTGCTGTCGTTTGCGGCGGTGCCTATTGGTTCGTTACGACCGATCCCATGGGTGTCATGCCTGGCTTCTACGACCAGTTTGGCCAGGCCGCGCAGACGACCTTCCCCACGCGCCAAAAGGGCGAGGCGACTGAGGACGTTACCAAGCAGGACGATTCTGCCGAGGTGGTCCAGGAAGAAACCGTGCTGACCGATGATCAGCTCTATTCCAGGCTCGACGGTCTGTATCAGACCATCGTGTCCTACGGTGACGAGGACCAGATCGGCGAGGTCATCGATTCTTTTAACAATGGCTATCTTCGAACGCCACTGTCCACCCGTCAGGAGCTGTCGCAGAGTGCCTACGCCCTGCGCGACCAAATTAAAAAGACGCAAGATGAGCTCAACAACCTTAAGTACCAGGACGATACGGTCTATTCGGACGACATTGCCCACTTAAAGCAGCTTGCCGAGTGGATGTACGAGCGCGTCGACGTGATCTGCCAGAGCTGGGATATCTCGCTGGCCATTCCCGATGGCGAGTCGATGAGTTCCCACCAAAGCGAGATCCTGGCGCCCATCGCACAGGGCGGCAACAGCGCGCTGAATCAGTACGACGCCAACGTGGGCTCCTGGAAGCCGCAGCAGCGTTTCTAAAATTAGTTCGCCACAGTCGGCATAACCTACGTGCGCAATTGATGTAAGCGCATGCTTATTGCTACAATTCGTACAAATATGCTTTAAACGCACGAGGAAGGAACCACATGTTTGGTTTTAAGAAAGAGCTCTACACGCCCGAGTATCAGCTTGCCGGCGACGAGTGCGCCGTTATCGAGACGTCGAAGGGTACCATCAAGGTCAAGTTTGACGGTGAGGGCGCTCCCATTCATGTCGCGAACTTCTGCGAGCTTTCCACGATGGGTTTCTATGATGGCCTTAAGTTCCATCGCTA
>CABQNF010000289.1 GCA_902465465.1 uncultured Collinsella sp.
AGCGCCGATCATGGCCGTGACGATGTGGTCGCCGGCCTCGAAGTTCTGCGCGCCGCAGACGATCTGCAGCGGGGCGGGGTTGCCGTCGGCGTCGAGGTTCTTGTCACCCACGTCGACCGAGCACACATACATGTGGTCGCTATCGGGGTGCGGGATCTTGGTGAGCACCTTGGCGGTCACCACGTGGTCGAAGGACTCGCCCACGGTGTCGATCGCCTCGACCTCGGTGCCGGTACGGATATATTCGTCCGAAAGGGTCTTGGGATCCTCCGGAATATCGATCATGGTCTTGAGCCAGTCGTAAGAAACGCGCATCTAACTGGTCTCCTTTCATAAATGCGGCTTTGAGCCGGAAACTGCAACTAAGAAGAAAGCGTTCTAGAACTGGTTCAAGAACCTCATGTCACCAGTCATCAACGTTCGCAGGTCGGGCAGGTCGTAGCGCAGTGCCGCGACGCGCTCGGCGCCAATACCAAAGGCGAAGCCGGTGTACTTCTCGGGGTCGATGCCGCAGTTGATCAGGACGTTGGGGTCGACCATGCCGCAGCCCAGGATCTCGATCCAGCCGCTGTGCTTGCAGAAGTTGCAGCCCTTGCCGCCGCAGACGTGGCAGCTCACGTCCACCTCGCAGCTAGGCTCGGTGAAGGGGAAGAAGTGCGGACGGTAGCGCGTCTTGCGGTCCTCGCCAAACATGCACTTAACAAAGTAGTCGAGCGTGCCCTTCAGGTCGCCAAAGGTGATACCCTCGTCGACGACCAGGCCCTCGATCTGGTTGAACTGCGGCAGGTGGCAGGCGTCGGCCGTATCGGGACGGTAGACGGTGCCCGGGCAGATCATGTAGATGGGCGGCTTCTGCGACTCCATGGTGTGGATCTGTACGCCCGAGGTCTGGGTGCGCAGCAGCACGTCGGACTCGCCATGGGCGTGAGCCTCGGGGTGCGCGACGCTGCCGGGGTTGTTATCGACCACGTAGAAGGTATCGCGGGCCGAGCGGCTCGGGTGATCCATGGGGGCGTTGAGCGCAGTGAAGTTGTAGTAGGAAGTATCGACCATGGGGCCGGACTCGACGGTGTAGCCGATGCCGCAGAAGATGTCCTCGGCCTCCTCGATGATCTGCTTGATCAGGTGCTGGTGACCGATCTGCGGACGGATGCCCGGCAGCGTGATGTCGACGGCCTCGTGCTCGAGTGCGTGCTTGAGGGCGGCGGCCTTCATCTCGGTGGTGCGCTCGTCGAGCATGCCCTCGATCAGCTGGCGCATCTCGTTGGCGCGCTTGCCCATCATGGGACGATCCTCGGGGGCGAGTTTGCCCATCATGCGCATCAGGCCGGTGATACGGCCTTTGCGACCGAGCAGCTCAACGCGCGCAGCCTCGAGCTTGGCGGCGTCGTCGGCGCTAGTGACGAGCTCCTTGGCCTCTTCCTCGAGTTTGACCAGATCATCAATCAGACTCATGTCTTCCCTTTCGTCTCTCGCGTTCCCCGCTTGCCGAGGCGGCTGCCGCCGTCTGACGTTGCGAAAACGCGGCCCGGTTCGGTAACAAAAAACCGCCCTCGGGCATGTACATTGCCCAAGGACGGTTGAATTCCGCGGTACCACCTTGTTTGACCCGGCGGATGTCTGGCCCGCCGTGCCCACTCTGCGCCCCTTGTCGCGAGGCTCACGGCTTCCCTACTGGAGCTTCGCTGCCACCGGCCGCGCGCCCGTTGAGGTCGCTGCTCGGGAGTGAACGCTTGGCCCTTGCCACCGCAGGAAGGCTTGCAGCCCATGACCTTCCCTCTCTTGCCGGCGACACGGCGGGCAAAACCCTCTCCGTCAACGCATTGGGCTATAGGATAACACATTTCGCGAGCGCATCGCCGCGTTCCGTTTTGTTCGCGCTGGGTACAAGGCAGGTAGCTGTGCAAACTGGCCGTGCACCCGTCTGCGGCGCTCGGCCTGCGAGATTAAGGATGCGGTATGGGAAAGAAACTCGATAAGAAGGCCAAGGCCGCCGTGGCAAAGGCTGCCAAGGGCGTCAAGGCTGCTAAAGTCGACAAGGCCGTCAAAAAGTTCCGCAAACTCGAGGGCAAGCTGTGGACTCGCGAGTACCTGCTCAAGATTGCCGAGTTCGATGGAGCGACGATTGCTCCTGCCAACGGCGCTGCCGCCCGTGCCGACGCCATGGGCACGCTTGCCGGCGAACATCACAAGCTACTGACCAGCGAGAAGTCCGTTGAGCTCGTACGCTCGTTAGCGCGCGAGACGGTTGCAGGCGGACACGTAGAC